>JAFSUV010000072.1 GCA_017450425.1 Kiritimatiellia bacterium | reverse complement strand
GACGTGTTCAATGTCCTTCTCCAAGTGCTCGACGACGGGCGGCTCACCGATTCGCACGGGCGCACGGTGAATTTCCGCAACACGATCGTGATCCTCACGTCCAACCTCGGATCGCAGGATTTGCTCGAAGGAATCGGCGCCGACGGCACGATTTCACGGAAGGCCCGGGATCGGGTTGACGCGTTGCTCAAGACGCATTTCCGGCCTGAATTCCTCAACCGCCTGGATGAAACCGTCCTCTTCAAGCCGCTCGTACGCGATGAAGTGCGCAGCATAGTGCGGCTGCTCCTGCGCGACCTCGAAGCGCGCGTGAAGCGGCAGGGCATGACGCTCGAAGTCTCAGACGCCGCAGTGGATCTCCTCGTCGAGCGCGGCTACGACCCCGCCTTCGGCGCTCGTCCGCTAAAGCGTGAGATCCAAAAGGACGTCGAAAATCCGCTTGCCCGTACGCTCGTGGCCGGCGATTGCCGCGAGGGCTCAAAAATCTCGGTTGACGCCAAAGACGGGGATTTCGTCTTCGTCAATGCGTCGTAGCGGGTTTGAGGAGAGCGTCGAGAAACGCCGCGGCGGAAGCGGCGTCGCGAATCTCGCCCGCAAGCTGCGCCTCGTAGCATTTTTCGAGCAGGGGGCCGAACTCCGGGCCGGGCGAAAGCCCGCGCGCGATGAGGTCGCGCCCCTGGACCATTGGTTTCGGCGGCGCTTTTTCGATGGCGAGAGCGGCGCATTTTTCGCGAAACTCGCGCACCAGGGCGAGCGAAGGGTGCGAATCCGGGTCGCGTCCCGGCGCCGTCGTGGCGCGCACGTCGCACTCCACGACGTCCGCCAGCATGTCGAGCCGGCCGGCTTCGACCGCAAGTCTGCGGTAGGCTTTCGGCCCGGCCCCGGCAACCGCAAGGGAAATCGGACGCATGTGGGAAGCGACCATTTTCGCCACCGTCGCCGCGAGCTTATCGCGGTTCCAGAGCCGCCGAACGAATGTTGTCGCGGCAGCGACGCCGACGACTTCGTGATTGTATGCATGGAGGCGGCCGTCCTCCGCGCCGACCGCAGTGACCGCTGGCTTGCCCATATCGTGGCAAAGCGCAGCGAGCGACATCGCAAGGCCGTATTCCTGATCGCCGTGCGCCCGGAGACGCACGGATGCGTCGAGCGCCATGAGTGTGTGCACCCCGACATCGCCTTCGGGGTGGTAAACCGGATCCTGCGGGCATCCCACCATGGCAAGAAGTTCCGGGTAGAAGGCAAGCCACCCGCACGCGCGGAGAAATGCCAATCCGCGGGAGGGCGCGATCCCTTGAAGCAGCAGCTTTTCCCATTCCGCAGCGAGACGTTCGCGCGGCAGCGCCTCCTGCGACATCTCCGCGCACGTCGCGACGAGTCCGGGGTCCGGCGCGAGAAACGGAAAGCGCGCGAGGAACTGCATGCCGCGCAGAACCCGCAGCGGGTCTTCCGCGAATTTCGAAGAAACCTGCCTGAGGCGGCCGGCGCGCAAATCGTCGATTCCGCCCGCAGGATCGACGATTTCCAGCGTCAAGGCGTCGGCCATGACGGCATTGACCGTGAAATCCCGCCGCTTCACGGATTCTTCCGGCGGGAGCGCGGGATCGGCGGCGATCGCGAAATCGCGATGTCCCGCGCCAAGCCGGTTTTCACGACGCGGAAGCGAGATGTCGATCGGCGCGCCTTTGAGTTTCAGCACTCCGAAAACGGCGCCGACTTTGTCGAGCGGCCACTTCCGGGAGACCGCTCTTTCGAGCGCTGCGGCGTCAACGCCGTGAATTTCAAGGTCGAAGTCGTGGCAGGGACGGCCCAGCAAGGCGTCGCGAACGCAGCCGCCCACGAGAAACGCCCTCCCGCCGAGCGCCTGCACTTCGCGCGCCACATCGCGCACGGTTTCGATTGCCGGGTCGTGCGCGCGCGCAAGAGACCGCAGCGAGGTGTCAAGGCCGTTTTCCATCGTTCCTCCGCCGCTAACGCGATGTCGCTCCCACGGTCAGGAAACAAATGTAGAGCGTATAAAACGCCAAAAGAACGATGCCGGACTTGCGGCCGATCAAGGCAGCCGGATTTCCCGATTTGCGTCCGAACCACGACGCTGCCGCGAGGAAAAGAGCAAGCGCAAGCGAAGCCGGCAGATCGCGCACGACAACCATCCGTTCGATCTCCGGCATTGGCGTTATCGCGCCGGCGACGCCAACCACGGCAAGAGTGTTGAAGAGGTTCGAGCCTACGATGTTGCCGACGGCAAGGTCGTCTTCGGCGCGCCGGACTGCGGCGACGGACGACGCCAACTCCGGCAGCGACGTGCCCACCGCGATCACGGTAAGCCCGATGACGAGATCGGAAACGCCAAGCGCATGCGCCACTTCGACGGCACCCCACACGAGAATCCGCGACGAGGCGACGAGTACGATCACGCCGCCCGCCGTCTTTGCCGCGTCGCGCAGCAGCGCGCTGCGGCCTTCGCGCTTTTCATTGCGGACGGCGCGCTCCTGCGCAGCAACGGCATCAGCGGCGCATTCCGCGGCGTCGGCTTGCGCGGCGTCTTTCACCGTGAAGAAAAGCGCCACTGCAAAAAGGAGCAGCAGGGCGAATGAATCAGTGCGCGAAAATCCGGCGCCGAAAACGCCGTCGATCGCGGCCGCCAGTGAAAAAAGCGTCGCGCCGACGAGCGCCGGTATCGCAAAACGGCGGGCGCTCCGGCTTACGGCGAGGGGTCGAAAGGCCGCGCAAAGGCCGAGAATGAGGGCGATGTTGCAGATGTTCGATCCGTAGGCGTTGCCGAGCGCAATGCTGGACGAACCGCGCAAAGCGCCGATTGTCGACACCGCCATCTCCGGCGCGGACGTGCCGAACCCCACCACGACCATGCCGACAACGAAAGCCGGCGCGCCCAATCCGCGCGCGAGACCCGCCGCGCCATCGACGAACGCATCGGCCGAGCGGACGAGCAGCGCGAGTCCGGCGGCTATGGCGAGAAGCGGGAGAACGAAGTCCATCGATCCTCTACTTCCGCGCCGCCGCTACCAGACGCGCCCCCACCGCACCGAGAGCGGCCAATAGACGCACGCGGCGGGTCCGAGCATCTGCGGGCGCGGCACCGCGCCCCAGTAGCGCCCGTCGAAAGAATTGCGGGTGTTGTCGCCCATCGGCAGATAGGCGTCGCCCACCCGAATCGCGGCACCGGGCTGTCCGAGCGGATAATTCGGGTTGCGGTTGCGCCCCAGCGCTTCGTCGCCGGTGAGGTGGTAGCCGGCGTAGTTCGGCCCGCTGCGCGAAGCGCCCATCGCCGACTCCCTGTCGATGCCGCGAAAGCCCGACACGCGCTCGCCATCGACCGTGAGGAAGGGCGGGTCGATCCCGACGCGCTCGCCGGGAAGTCCGACAAGGCGCTTAATATAGAACATCCCCGGAGACAGGCCGGGAATCGGCGTTTCCTCAAGGGCGAGAGTCATGCCGAAGAACGGCACGGGGAGAATCCGCGATCCCGGCCGGCCGGCGTTGCCGCCGGTGGTGCGGGAGGCCGAATCGGCAAGCGTCGTCGCGGAAGTCGCGAAGACCACTATTTCATCGCGTTTCGGCGGCCGGAGGTACCAGAGGAAGCGGTTCACGAACACCTGATCGCCAGCCACCACGTAGCCGCTCCAAATCCGGTCGCCCTTGCGAACCGAACCGCGAAGCGGACCGGCGCCGGGGTGCATGGGGTCGTCGGGACGCAAGTCGGAAAAACGCAGCAAATCGTTTTCGTGCCGCTCCATGGCGTCCTGCGGGATCTTGTACGTCTCCCCCGCGAGCGAAGCGAGGACGTACCCCGGTGCGTTCTTGTGGTCGCTCCATATCGCCAGAGAGCCGTCGCGATGGGCCACGACATCCCGGTACCAGCGCCCCGTTACGGCCCACTTTGCGACTTTCAGCGGCATGAAGCGGTCGAAAACGTCGGGTTCGGCGCTGTCGATGGCATGGATGCCGTAAAGTGTCGGCTGCATCGAGCCGGTCGGTATCTTGAAGGGCTGGAGAAAATACGCGCGGACGGTAAGCGCGACGCCGAACGCGACGACGATCGTCTCGACGGTTTCCCGAAGCGGCGCCGGAACATGCCTCACATTGAGCGTCGCCTCCGCCTCCGAGGCCGCGGCGCGTGCGTTTTCAAGCGCCTTCCGCGCCTCTTCCTCCGGCACGCGACTCTTGCGCGCCCCCCGGAGTTCGGCAAGCGCTCCGGCGAGCGCTGTGCGCCTGTCGGACGGCATGGCATCCTCGAACGAGCGCATGAACACGTTCAAATCGCGTTCCGCGAGGCGCATCGTGCGCCGCATCGCACCAGCGCGGCCGAGCGCGACGCGACGCACGAGAGTCCACCGCGCATACAGTGCGGCCGCGTCGAGAACGACGGAAAGAATCACAGGCAATGCAGGGTTTTGCATGGTCTCGCCCCCTTACTGCAAATCCGACGGGTCGTGCCCGAGTTTCGCGCACGCCGTTTCCACCTGCGCCCGGAACGCCGGATCCGTCTCCATGCGCCCGCGCACCGTCTTGAACGAATGAACCACCGTGGCGTGCGTCTTGTCGAACGCCCGCGCAATTTCCGGCAGCGAGCGGCGCGTCAGCGACCGGCACAGGAACATCGCGATCTGGCGCGGCATCGCGACGTTTTGCGAACGGTCGCGGCTTGTCATGTCCGAAATGCGAAGGTCGAACTGGTCGGCGACGACGCGCTGGATGT
>JAFSUV010000071.1 GCA_017450425.1 Kiritimatiellia bacterium | reverse complement strand
GGGAAGCGCCCGCTTTCACCGAAGAAGGGTTCTCGCGCTTTCTCGACGCGCCGGACGTCCCCGACCCCGACCTCGTGATCCGCACGAGCGGCGAGAAACGCACCAGCAACTTTTTGATGTGGGAGACCGCCTACAGCGAATGGCACTTCACGCCGACGCTGTGGCCGGACTTCTCGCAGGAGGACTTCGACAAGGCGCTGGCGGACTACGCCGGGCGCGAGCGGCGCATGGGCGGCAGGCCCGGAAAGGCGGCGAAATGAATCCTGTTGCAAAACGAAGCGTCACGGCGCTTTCCGTCGCGGCGGCCATAGTCCTTGCCATCATATACGCGCCGCCGGCGGCGGTGTCGCTCGCCATCGGCGCGATCGCGTTCCTCGCCGCGCTCGAATACTGCGCGCTCCTGCGCAAGGCGTCCGTCGCCGGGCGCAAGGCGTGGCAGGTCGCCGTGCTGCTCGCCGCGGGAATCGCCGCGCTGATATGCGCGTTCGGCGCGCTCGCCGGCATCGCGCGTTCGCACGGCAATGTCATGCTTCTCTACGTCGTCGCGGCGGTGAAGATCTCCGACATGGGCGGCTTCGCCTTCGGGCTGCTGTTCGGCCGCCACAAGCTCTGCCCGAGGATTTCGCCCAACAAGACGTGGGAAGGGCTCGCGGGCTCGGTGTTCGCTTCGTGCCTTCTGTCCGCAGCGTTCATGCCGCTGACGAAGTTCGCATTGCCGCTTGCGCTCGGCTGCGGCGCCGGCGCCGCCCTCGCCGGCACCGCCGGCGACCTCGTGGAGAGCGCGGTCAAGCGCTGGGTCGGCGTAAAGGACTCTTCCGTCCTGCCGTTCACCAACGGCATGGGCGGCATCCTCGACATGACGGACTCGCTCTTTTTCGCCCCGGCGATCATGGCCGCAATCGCGTTCTGACCGTGAAAATCGCGCTCATCGGCGACGTCACGCTCGACCCTCTCGCCGCGATGCTGCGCGAACGCGGCTTCGGCGTCTGGACGCCGCCCGGTTTCGGCGCATGGCGCCAGACGCCCCTTTCGCCGCCGCAAGATCTCCTCGCTTTCGCGCCGGAGGCCGCTTTCGCGATCCTTTCGCAGCCAGGCGCGCTCCGCGCCCGGCCGCCGTTTCCCGTGTTTTTTCCCGACCTCGACGCGCTCGCGGAGGAGTGCGCCCCCGCCGCCTTCCGCGACGAACGCTTCGCCGCGCTCGCGTCCATGCCGTTTTCGCTCGCCGGTCTTCGCGCAATCGCCGCCGAAGTGCAGCGCCTTTGCCGCTTTCTGCCGTCCGCGGGCGAGGACCGCCTTTCAATCAAGAAGGTGCTCGCCCTCGACTTCGACGGCGTGCTTTGGGACGGCGTGGCAGGCGAGGACGGCGCCGGCGCGATCGAGCCTCGCGCAGAGTTCCAGCGGCGAGCGAAGGCGTTGAAGGAGCGCGGCGTGCCGCTCGTCGCGCTTTCCGCCAACAACGAGTCCGATACGGCGGAAGCGTGGAACGCGCCGGGCATGGTGCTCGGCCCCGGCGACTTCGCGGCGATGCGCGTAAACTGGCTCCCCAAGCACGAAAACCTCGTTTCGGTCGCGAAGGAACTGAATCTCGGCGTCGATTCGTTCGTGTTTGTCGATGACAATCCCGCCGAACGCGCGAAGATGCGCGCCGCGCTGCCGGACGTCGCCGTGCCGGACACCCTCGACCTGCGGCGCATCGAGAGAATGTATTTCCCGGAAATGCTTTCGACGGACGAAGATTTGCGCCGCAGCGCACAATACCGCGAAGAGTCAGCCAGACGCCAGGCCGCCGCCGGTTTGACGCTCGACGGCTGGCTCGCTTCGCTCGAGATCGAAAACGACATCCATCCCGCTTTGCCGGACGAAGTCGCGCGCATCGCGCAGCTTTCGCAGAAGTGCAACCAGTTCAACGTCCGCACGAACAGATACTCCCACGCCGAAGTCGCCGCATTCCAGTGCGACGCCTCCCGCCTGCTGGCCGCCGTTCGCACGCGCGACAAGTTCGGCGACATGGGGCTTGTTGCCTTCGTCAATGTCGCGATTTCCGGCGGCGAGGCGTTTATCGAAGACTGGGTGATGAGCTGCCGGGCGATGAACAGGCGCATCGAGTTCGCCGTAGAAGAGCATATCGAGCGCGTCCTCCGCTCGCGCGGCGTCGGGATTCTTCGCGCCGAATGGCTCAAAACGCCAAAAAACGCCCCCGTCGAACGCCTTTTTGACGACTTCGGCTTCACCCTCGGCGTCTCTTCGCCGGACGCAAAGCGGTATTCGAAGCCCCTGCCGGCCGTCTGACAGCACGCTTCCACTGTCTCTATTTCAATGCCAGGGGGTGTTCTGGCGAACTCGTGCGGACGAGTTTGCCAGCCAGGCCGGGGCCGCCGCCCTATGGCGCGTAAATCCCGGCTGAAATAGACGCATAGAAGGCGATGGCTTGGCAAGCCGTTTTTCCAGGCGGTCGTTTTTTTTGAGGTGGTTTGTGTAAATAATTTGACAATGGCGGGGGCGTGTAGTAAAATACGCGCCAATAAGCGATGATATGGTGTCAACGCAAAGGAGGTAGAGCGAATGAAGGAGATTTCCGGCCGGCTGATAGCGTCAGGGCAGAAAATCGCTATAGCTGCATCGCGATTCAACAGTTTTCTCGTCGAACAGCTCGTAAAAGGGGCGGTTGACGCGTTTACGCGCATGGGCGGGAAGGAAAGCGACCTTGTGACGGTGCGCGTTCCCGGGGCGTACGAACTTCCGATCGTTGCGGCGAAATTGGCGCGCAGCGGGAAGTTCGACGCGGTCGTATGTCTCGGTGCGGTGGTGCAGGGTTCCACGAGCCACGCATCGCTCATCAACGAGACCACCGCCCGTGCGTTCAGCCAGATTTCCACCGAGACGCTCGTGCCGGTGATCGACGGCGTCGTTTCGGCGGAAAACCTCGAACAGGCCGTGGAACGCTGCGGCACGAAACAGGGCAACAAAGGCTTTTCCGCAATGCAGGCGGCCATCGAGACCGCCGGCGTCGTGGCGCAGATTTGACGGACGGAACACGTACGTATTTACAAACCCAAAAAAGAAACGGAAAACACCAAAGGGCAGAAAAAAGAGAAGTCAAAAAAGTGGCGTTTTTGACGGCCGGCGGACTCGCGCCGTGCCTTAGCGCGTCGATAGGCTATTTGATTTCGGAATGGACGAAGGCCGCGCCCGAAGTCGAGATGATCGGCTACATCAACGGCTACAAGGGGTTGCTGAAAGGCGAAAGCGTGCGCGTCACCGACGAAGTGCGCAAAAACGCGCTCGTTTTGACGAAGCACGGCGGTTCGCCCATCGGCAACAGCCGCG
>JAFSUV010000070.1 GCA_017450425.1 Kiritimatiellia bacterium | reverse complement strand
GGTTCGCCCGGCTACCGGTATTTGAGGATGCACCAGATGGCGCGGAACCCGTCGCGCCATCCGATGTGTTTGCCCTCGGCGTAGGTGCGCCCGTTGTACGAGATTCCGACTTCGTATATGGAGAGGTTGGCGCGGGCGACCCGTGCCGTAATTTCCGGCTCGAAACCGAACCGGTCCTGCTGGAGATGCGGCAGCAGCTCCTTGATCACCGGAGTCCTGAACACTTTGTAGCATGTTTCCATGTCGGTCAGGTTCAGGTTTGTAAACCAGTTGGAGAGCGTCGTGAGAAATCTGTTTCCGACGCTGTGCCAGTAGTAAAGCACGCGGTGCGGTTCGCCACCCATGAAACGCGAGCCGAACACGACGTCCGCCTTGCCATCCATGATGGGCGCAAGCAGTTTGGGATATTCCGACGGATCGTACTCGAGATCGGCGTCCTGCACGATTACGGCATCGCCCGTGGCGGCGGCAAATCCGGTCCTGAGCGCCGCGCCTTTGCCTTTGTTGATCTCGTGGTGCAGACAGACAAATGCGTTCATGCCGTCCGGCTCGAACGAATCCATTACGGTGCGCGAGCCGTCCTTTGAGCAGTCGTCCACGAGGATTATCTGTTTCCTGATCGGCACCGCGCAAACCGCCGCGACAAGTTTGGCAAGCGTACGCTCTTCGTTGTAAACCGGGATGACGACAGAAAGCGTGAAATCCGTATCGGAGGCGTTCATTGATGCGAAGACTTGCGACTGGAGGAGCAAAAAATGCCATTCGGCCAAACATGCCGCATTATGCCAGATAATCCGCCGCCGTTCAACCGGAGTCCGGGGTGAATTTGCGAATTTTGCGTTGTTGCACCTTCGCGTTTTTTTTAGTAACATTGCCGCGTTTTCACGCAACTGCAAGGAGAAATTTCCATGAAGCAACTTTACCAGCCCTCCAAGATCAAGCGCGCCCGCAAGATCGGTTTCCGCGCCCGCATGGCCACCAAAGACGGCCGCGAGGTGCTCAAGCGCCGCCGCCAGAAGGGTCGCGCGAGGCTCACGCAAGTCTAGGTTTGCGCTTTTGCGTGGCCGTGGCGGGCAACACAAGCGACTGCGGCTCGACCGTCGCGGCAGAATCACCGCGACGGCGTTTGTTCGCCTTTCCGAAGACGGCGCGCATTGCGTCAAGGGCCGATTTCGAGCGCATCTACGCTTCGCCGCTCAAAAAGGCCGGGAAATTCGTCGTGGTTTGGGTGGCGCGCGGAAGCACGGAACAAAGCCGCCTTGGCGTAGCCGCCGCGAAAAAGACTTTCCACGATGCGCACGAGCGCAATCGGGCGAAACGGCTCGTAAGGGAGAGTTTCCGGCGGCTTCGGCCTTCCTTTTGCGGCGGCGCAGGGGATGTGGCGGTCGCCGCGCGGCGCAGGATACTTTCCGCCAAGGAGCAGCAGGTGCGCAAGGATTTGGCAAACGCCGGATTCGCGCTCGGCTTTCTGGAGCCGCATTCAACGGGGGAGCCGCAGTGAAGACTCTGGGCATCCTGCTCATACGAGCCTACCAAATCGTCCTCGGGCCGTTCATGGGCGGGTCGTGCCGCTTCGAGCCGTCGTGCTCGAACTACGGGATCGAGGCGATCGGCCGCTTCGGGCTTGTCCGCGGCTCGTGGCTCACGCTGCGGCGGATTTTGCGCTGCCGCCCTTTCGGTCCGAGCGGCTCCGATCCAGTACCGCGACTTTGGCCGGGCTGGCGCGCCGGCAAAAACGAGGCTTCCGACGCCGTTTGCTAGTTTCCGCTTTTCGCACACCGATCATTTTCCAATTGCACTCACATGAACAAGACAGACAAAGTCCTCGTCGCCATTCTGGCAGTCCTGATATGCTGCTGGTTTGCGCTTTCCCGCCGCGACGCGCAGCGCATGGCCGAATGGCGCGCCGCGCATCCCGAGGTCGCCGCCGCCGGGGCGGACGCGCAGTTTGAAGCCATTTCAAACCCGGAAGACGCGGCGATCGTCTCCGCCGCTGGCGATCCCACGGCGGATCCGGCTTCCGGAAATGGCGCCGGGGCTCTGACCGAGGCAATCCCAGGGGCGGCGGCGGCCGTCCGCGCACTTGCCCCGGAGCGCGTCGTATGCGTCTCCAACAGCGTGCTCGACCTCGTTTTTACGAGCCATGGCGGCGCCGTGAAATCCGCCACGATGCGCGACTACAACCTTTCCCTCGATCCGGAGGACGGGCCGGTCGCGTTCGACTTCGGCGACTTTCCGGCTCTCGCCATCGAGGGCATTCCGGGCCTCGGCCGCGATGCGGACTTTGCCCTGTCGGAACCGGAGCCGGGCATCATCCGCGCCGAATGCACCGCCGGGAATGGCATGCGCCTGGTGCGGACGATAACCGCGACGAACGGCTACCACCTTGCGGTGCGCGACGAGTTTTCCGGCTTGCCGGCGGACGCGCTGCCGGAAACAAGCCTCGCCCTCGGTCCGATCACCGCCGCAGGCGCTGCTGGCGGAAGCGCCTTCCGCGCGTCAGTGCCGACCGAGGGCGTCGATGTGCGCACCCGCGACGCCGCCGGCAAGGCCAAGACGCTTGAGCAAAACGCATCGAGCGCCCTTGCAAAGGGCGCGACGCGCTCTTTCGCGCAGATGTTCGGCGCCGCCGCAGGGGGCGGCTGCTCGGCGCCGCGCATCGCGCCGAATGCGCCGCTCTCGGCCGAGGACGAATTTGCGCCCGCAGGACAGGCAATCGATTTCGTCGCCGTCCGCGAACGGTTTTTCGTTGAGGTGCTGACGCCGTCGCTGCCGGCCTCTTCCGTGCGCACCATCCTGCGCCGCAAATCCGGTACAGACGGTGCGCTTCAGCTTGAGTCCCTTGCTTCGCGAATCGGCTTTCGCGGCGAAAGCGCGGGGGCGGACGGAACCGTCACCAGATCCTATTCGCTTTACCTCGGGCCGCGCAAGATGGACGAGTTGCTGAGCGAAGACTCCATCACCGGCGTCCACGGACACTTCGACATAATGCGGTTCGGCACGTGGTCGTGGTTCTGCAAATGGCTTCTCACGCTCCTCAACGCGATACACCGCGTGGTTCCCAACTACGGCTGGGCCATAATCGTGCTCACCGCCATCGTGCGCCTCATCCTGTTCCCCATCAACCGCAAGAGCGCCCAGGGGATGCGCAAGATGTCCGAGTTGCAGCCGAAGATGAAGGAGATCAACGAGCGCTACAAGGACGATCCGCAGAAGCGCCAGGCGGAAACGATGCGGCTCTACCAGGAGAACCACGTAAACCCGCTTTCGAGCTGTCTGCCGATGCTGATACAACTGCCTATTTTCATCGCGCTGTTTACCGTGCTGCGCTCGGCGGTCGAGTTGCGCTACGCCCCGTTCCTCTGGATTTCCGACCTCTCGGAGCCGGAGAACTGCTTCCGCGACACGCTCGGCTTCGGCGTCAACTTCCTCCCGATCGCGATGGCGGCGACCATGACGCTGCAGAGCCGCCTCACGCCGTCGGCCGGCGACCCGCAGCAGCAGAAGATGATGACCGTCATGATGCCGATCATGATGCTCGTCATGTGCTACTCGTTTGCGTCGGCACTGGGCCTGTACTGGTCGGTCTCTCAGGCGCTGGCGATTTTCGGGATGTGGTACGCCAGGCGCGGCACGGGGGCGAAAACGGCAGCGTCGAAATAATACGGCACCGGAGCGGGCCATGGCGGAAAAAGGAAAACGCAAGGTTTCAAAGGACGATTTGCGCGCCTTCGCGCGACTCGTCCGCTACGCCCGCCCGTATTGGCTGAAGCTCGCCATCGGCGCCGTCGCGTCGATGATCGGCGGCGGCTCGATCCTCGGCATGCTCCTCGCGGCGCAGACGACGCTCGGCTATCTCGTCGATCACCGCGAAGCGATGGACGGCGACGAAGTCGTGGCCGTTTCCGCCGCGCCGGCCGCCACGACCGCAGCGGAGCCGGCTCCATCTTCCGCCGAATCGGGCGGCGGCGACGGCGGTCTCGCCGACCGCATGGCGTCTAGAATCCCGGGGGGCGGGCTGGTCGCGAATTCGAGCAGCGTCGAGTATCTCCGCCGCGAAGGCGTGAAGGGGCTCGTGCCGCTCTGCGGCATATTGATGTTTTTCATCGCTCTCAATTCGCTCTGCCAGTTCGCGAGCATGTACTGCCTGCAATGGGTTGGCCAAAGGGTTGTCATGGACTTGCGCGAAGAAATCTTCGCCCACCTCCAGCGGCTTCCGATCGCGTTCTACAATGCGCAAAAGGCCGGCGACACCATGTCGCGGACCGTTGCGGACACGCAACTGCTGCAGACTACGGTTTCGAACGTGATCACCGATGCGATACGCCAGCCGGTCATGATCGCGCTCGGGCTCGCCACGGTGCTGGTCCTCAATTGGCGCCTTGCGCTTTTTTCGGTGATTCTCGTGCCAACAGTCGTGGTGCCGATAATCGCGATCGGGCGCAAACTGCGGCGCATAAGCCGCGACGGGCAGAAGCGTCTTGCGGAGCTCACGAGCGTGATGAAGGAGGCGCTCGACGGCGTCTCCGTCGTAAAGGCGTTCGGCCAGGAAGAGCGCATCGAAAGGGCGTTCGACGAGCAGTGCCGCGGCTTTTTCCGCCAGATGATACGGGCCGTCAAGGCGAAGGCCCTCAACGAACCGATTTCGCACACGATAGGCGGTCTCGGCGGCATGGGAGTGCTTGTTTACGCCATGGCGACCGGCATGCCGATCGAGCGGTGCTTCATTTTCGCGGCCGCGATATGGTGGCTTTATGATCCGATAAAGAAGGTCGGGCGCATTTTCATGGAGATTCAGCAGTCGAGCGGCGCGGCCGACCGCGTGTTCGAGATTCTCGACGCCCCGGTCACGGTGGGCGACGCCGCAGACGCCGCGGAGCCGTCCGGCGTCCTCGACGAAATCGCGTTTCGCGACGTCAAGTTCCGGTACGGCGAGAAGGCCGTGTTCGACGGTTTGAACCTGCGAATCCACGCCGGCGAAAGCCTTGCCGTCGTGGGCCCCTCCGGAGGCGGCAAGACGACACTCGTGAGCTTGCTGCTGCGCTTTTTCGATCCGGAGAGCGGCGCGGTGGAGCGCAACGGCGTTGACTTGCGGCGCCTCAAGTCCGGCGGCCTGCGCTCCAGAATCGGCCTCGTGCTCCAGGACACTTTCCTGTTCAACGACACGATCGCGGCGAACATCGCCTTCGGCAAGCCCGGCGCGACCCGCGAAGAAATCGAGGAGGCGGCGCGGCTCGCGCACGCCGACGATTTCATCCGGGCAAAACCCCTTGGCTACGACACCGTGGTCG
>JAFSUV010000069.1 GCA_017450425.1 Kiritimatiellia bacterium | reverse complement strand
GCCTTTGGCGGTGCGCCCTTTTGGAGGGCCATGCCCGAAAAAGCGGTTTCCTTTTCAAAGAGCGCGCACCGAAAAAATCGGGATTTGCGCACAACGGGACAAGAGATTACCAATCGACAGGATGGAAGTCAAGACAAAAAAATAAAGAATTTTGCTTTTCTTCCAAAATGCCCTCTGGGAGCGGGTTTTCGAAGGTGGGGTATTAGGCAGGGACGCCTGGGTTTTCCGTGATTTTCGGATCGACTTTCAGATATTGCCACGCTTTTTCGTCGAGAACGGCGGCGCGATGCGGGATTTTCGACATTTCGTATCTTTGCAAAAGGTCGCGCGGCGCGATTTTTTCGCCGAAACCGGCCATGCCGCTCCACCACGCAAGAAGGCCGCAAACGAGTTCGGGCGCGACGCCGCAGGCGCGCAAGGCGCAGAGGCGCGTATCGCCGTGGCGCTTTGCGAGGCGGTGGCCGTCGGGCGCCACGACGAGCGGGACGTGGAAATACGCGGGCGAAGGCAGCGACAGGGCGCGTTGGAGCGCGAGCTGCGCGTGCGTCGCCTCCATGAGGTCGTCGCCGCGCACGACTTCGGTGATGCGCATGGCGGCATCGTCAACCACGCACGCGAGCTGGTAGCCGGCGCCGTGCTCGTCGCGCGCGATCGCGAAATCGCCGAGCACCGCGTTGTCCTGCGCGTGAAGGCCGGCGAAAACGTCGGTGAACGCGGTTTCTCCCGGCTCGGAGCGGAACCGCCACACAGGCGCCCGGCCTGGCGGCAAGGCGGCGCAGGCGTCGCGCCACGAGCGGAAACGGCCGCGGCATTTCCCTTCGTAGCCGAGCGAGCGGAATCGCGAGCGGTGCGGCGCGCTCTGCGCCTGCTCGACATCGTGCCGCGAGCAGACGCACGGATAGACCCGCCCGGCGTCGCGCAGCGTCTCAAGCGCGGCTTTGTAGAGCGCGGTGCGCGACGTCTGGACGTACGGCGCAAACGGGCCGCCGCAGTCCGGCCCCTCGTCCCAATCGAGTCCGAGCCAGCGCAGGTCTTCAATCGCCTGCTCCGCCGCGCCGGGCTTTACCTTCGGATGGTCGAGGTCTTCGACCCTGAGCACCAGCGACCCGCCGCGCGACCGGATCGAGAGCCAGGCGAGGAGAAACGTCCGCGCGTTTCCGAGATGAAGCGCGCCGGTCGGGGATGGCGCGAGCCGGCCCCGCGGCACCGGCGGCGCGGCTTGTCTGCCCAAGTCGTTCAGTTGCACGACATCAAGATCTCGCGATCGTCGAAATGGATGGTTTTGCCGGCGAGCACCTGATACGTCTCATGCCCCTTTCCCGCGACGAGGACCACGTCCCCGCTCCGGTCCGCCTGTGCGACGGCAAGGCGCAGCGCGGCCGCGCGGTCGGGCTCGACTGCGACTTTGCCGAGCGATTCGGACGGAATGCCGCGCAAGATGTCTTCGATTATCGCCGCGGGATCTTCCGAGCGAGGATTGTCGCTCGTCACGACAAGGCGATCTGCGCCCTGCGCACACGCAAGGCCCATGAGCGGACGCTTCGTCCTGTCGCGGTCGCCGCCCGCCCCGAACACCACGGACAAACGCCCGCCGCCGGCGATTTCCCGCAGCGTTGACAAAACCTTGGAAAGGGCGTCCGGCGTGTGCGCGTAGTCCACGAAAAAGGCGGCGGGCGACCCCGGAACCGCCACCGGCTCGAGCCGCCCGCGCACGGGGCGCGCCGAGGCGAGAGCCTGTGCGACGCGCTCCGGATCAAGGTCGAAACACAGCGCCGCGCCGAACGCGGCGGCGAGATTCATGGCGTTGTGCCGCCCGACAAGGCGCGAATGGAATCGCACCGGCCGGGCGGCTCCGACGGGACTGCGGCCGAGGTCGAAACGGACGTCCATCCCATCCGAATCCATGCCGGAAATTTCAACGCGGATGCCGGCGCCTTCGCAGAAGCCGTACGTAAGCGCGGGCGCGCCGGGAAAAAGTTCTTTCCGGCAGCGGGCGAGTTCCGCGCCGAACGGATCGTCGGCATTGACGACCATCGTTTTAGGCGGCGGCGTTTCGATCGCGCACGGCCCCGGCGCGGGGACCGGAAAAAACAACTTCCGCTTGGCCCCGGCGTACGCCTCCATCGAGCCGTGGTAGTCGAGGTGGTCCTGCGTCAGGTTCGTAAACGCCGCGCACCGCAGGCGTGTGCCGTCGATGCGGCGCTGGTCGAGCGCATGCGACGAGACTTCCATCGCGACGGCCTTGCACCCGTTGCGCATGGCGTCGCGGAAAAGCGTCTGCAACTCGACGGGCCCCGGCGTGGTGTTCGCGGCGGCGACGGGGTGCGGGCGCGCAAGCGGATGAGTGTCGTTCTCGACCGTCGAAAGCAATCCGCACGGGATGCCGCTCGCGTCCAAAACATGCCGCACGAGGTTTGCAACCGTCGTCTTGCCGTTGGTCCCGGTCACGGCGAAAACGCCGAGTTCGCGCGACGGATGCCCGCAGTCCGCACACGCGAACGCGGCGGCTGCGGCGCGGCTGTCGCCCGCCTTGATCCACTCTACGCCGCTTGGCAAGTCGCGGGGCGGATCGGCCTGCGAAACGATCCGCACGGCACCCGCCGCGATTGCGGCGGCGACGAAGTCGTTGCCGTCCGCCTTCGCCCCTCCGACGGCGACAAACGTGTCGCCGGGGGAAACAAGCCGCGAGTCGGTGCGGACGCGCCCCCGGCCCTTTTCAGACGCCGCATCGCAGACGCAGGGCGTCATCTCGCATCATGCCTCCCGGAAGCGGCCGCGACCGCCTTCATTCGGGCGCTCCGGCGCGCGCCGCGCCGCCGCCCTTTTCCTCGGCCCGGATCGAAGAAATCAGCGCGCCCAGGCCGGAAACGCGGGCCGGGGCGGAAACAACGGCCTTAGGCGCTTCGCCGCCGTCGCCCGCCGCCAGGAAATCGACGAACCCGACAAGCGCGTCCTGCGGCTCCGCATCCGCGACGGCGACGCGCAGATTCACCGCGAAGCCTTCGTCGAAAGCGATGACGAGACCGTACTCCTCGCCCTCGATCGTGCCGGAAGGCGTTTCCGCGCGCTCCGCTCCGGCGAGCGCCTGCGCCACTTTCGCGGCGGTTTCGGCGCCGACTCTGTGGACGACGGACTTTTCCCGCCCCACCACTGCGCCTTCCGATAGACCGCATCCTACGACTTTCGCGCTGGAAACTATCGCGCGCAGCGCGGTCTCCGTGCTCTTGAGCGATTCCTCGTCGAGCCCGGCCACTCCGGCGCGGCGCACCAGATTCGTCCACGCCTTGAACCCCGGAGGCAAAATCACGCGGGCGCTGCGCAGCACGGAAAGATCGCCGGAATCGATTTCGTCGAAAATGGCCCCCAAACCCGTCACGAGCGCCGGCTCGCACTCGACAAGGGAAAACTGGCCGCCATTGGAACCGAAGCCGGAATTGCGGCGGGATTCAAGCAGCGCCACATACGTCTCGTCGGACTTCACGCTCCGCCTGGCCCGCAAGAACACCCGCGCCCGGTTGGTGAGAAACAGGAACATGTCGTAGGCGTTCGCGGTCTCGTCGAACTTCGGGGTTTTCACCGGCTCGGCCATGGCAAGGCGGACAAGGATGTTCGAAGCCACTTCGGGCGAGCACGGCTCGTAAAGCGCGGGCTCCGCCCCGCCCTGCCGCGGCGAGGCCCTGAGCCCCATGCCGAGGATCGAAGTGTTGGCCACGTAGCGCAAGGCGCTGGCGGCATCGGAACGCCGCTTGGCGTCCCGGAAATCCCGGTGCCACAAAAACACCGCCGCGACGACCAGCAGCGCGCCGGTGAAGCGCATGAGCAGACCGCCGCCGCCCTTCTGCGGCGCAGCGTTTCCGCCCGCCTCGACCTTATCTGTTTCGGAAGACATTTTGAGAATCGATTCCATTTGCGGCGCCAGGCGAAAAGCCCACATCGCGCCCATCTGGTACGGGAGTATATCCGGTTTTCCGCGATTTGTCCATCGCCGCCGAAGCGGGCCGCTGGTTTGGAATCCGTGCAGGCGGAGGCGCGCATGAACCGAAAGGCCCGCTCTTGGTGTAGAATACGCAGCGAAGTTGGCGGTTCAAGGCTGTGCCGCCCCGCATTCAGACCATTCCCGACCAGACAAAAACCATGGAAAAACTCCAGCGCGCCGCAAGCCCCGAACTCGATGCAATCCTGGGCGAAACATTCAAAGTGCTCGACGACGGCTTCGTACGGGTCGTCGATTACATGGGCAACGACTCCTCAATCGTGCAGGCGGCGCGCGTTTCGTACGGCGACGGCACGAAAAAGGGGTCGGACGACGAGCATCTCATCCGCTACCTCTTGCGCCACCGCCACACCACGCCGTTCGATATGTGCGTATTGTAGCTCCACGTGCGCGCGCCGATGGACGTGTGGCGGCAGTGGGTCCGCCACCGCACGGCGTCCATCAACGAATATTCGACGCGCTACTCGATAGCCATAGACGCCGCCCGGTCGCTGGCGCCGGACGAATGGCGCTCGCAGTCGTCAACGAACCGCCAAGGCTCCGGCGAGGCGCTTCCGGCGGAAGTGGGGGCGGCGCTTTCCGCCGACGAAAAGGACTTCCACGCCGCCGCGCGCGCCCTCTACGAGAAGCGCCTCGAAGCGGGCGTCTCGCGCGAAATCGCCCGCAAGGATCTGCCGCTTTCGACCTACACGGAAGCGTATTGGAAGTGCAACCTCAAAAACCTTCTCCACTTCCTCGCCCTGCGCATGCCCGGGGCGGCGCAATACGAAATACGCGTCTATGCGGAGCTCATCGGGCGCGAAATCGTCTCGCGCTGGGTGC
Organism: Kiritimatiellia bacterium; assembly: GCA_017450425.1. Lineage (GTDB taxonomy): Bacteria > Verrucomicrobiota > Kiritimatiellia > RFP12 > UBA3636 > UBA3636. Next base: position 22,149 of record JAFSUV010000069.1, on the reverse strand, counting down.
CCAAGGCGTGGAGGGCCTTCGAGGACTACGAACTTGGCGCGACGAACCTCACGGCGCCGGAAAGCGCGGTCGTGCGCCTCATCGCCGGCGGCAAGGCCGACGAAGCGGTGCGGGAAGCGCTGGAGCGCGGCCTCCTGCGCCGCAACGAAGACGGCTCCATCCGCGTCATGCGCGAAGGGACCGAGCTCAAGGCGAAACTGCCTTCGCTCGGCCTCGCCGCCCCCTGGTAAAACCCGATTCCGGCCGCACCGCCCCGCCGCAAAGACGCTTCCGCCATGGACAGTTTCGTGCCGCAATGGATCATCGAGCGCAAGCGCGACGGCCAGGCTGTCGCCGAGGCCGACTTGCGCGAACTCGTCGCCCGTTTCACCGACGGGCGGCTGCCCGAATACCAGATGGCGGCGTTCGCCATGGCGGTGTTCTTCCGGGGGATGACGAGCGCCGAGACGCTCGCCCTCACGGACGCCATGCGCTTCTCCGGCGATTCGCTCGATTGGGGCGGCATCGGCGCGCCGACTGCGGACAAGCACTCCACCGGCGGCATCGGGGACAAAGTCTCCATCCCCCTCGCACCGCTCGTCGCGGCGTGCGGCGTCGCCGTGCCGATGATTTCCGGCCGCGGCCTCGGCATAACCGGCGGGACGCTCGACAAGCTCGAATCCATTCCGGGCTACGACGCGGCGCTTTCCGTCGAGCGCTTCCGCAGCATCGTTTCGACCGTCGGCTGCTCGATTATCGGGCAGACCGAGCGCCTCGCCCCCGCAGACAGGAAGCTCTACGCCCTGCGGGACGTGACGGGCACCGTGCCGTCGATCCCGCTCATCACGGCGAGCATCCTCTCGAAAAAGCTCGCCGAGGGCGCGGGCGCGCTCGTGTTCGATGTCAAGTGCGGCGCCGGGGCGTTCATGAAGACGCGCGAGGACGCACTCGCGCTCGCGCAGTCGCTCGTCTCGGTCGCGCGCGGCGCCGGGCGCGGCGCCGAAGCGCTCGTCACGGCCATGGACGAGCCGCTCGGCCGCACGGCGGGCAACGCGCTCGAAATTGCCGAATCGGTGGAAATCCTCCGCGGCGGCGGCCCGAAGGACGCGCGGGCGCTCACGCTCCGGCTCGCGGCGCCGATGCTCACACTTACCGGAGTCGCGGTCGATGAAAACGCCGCCATGCGCATGCTGGAGGAAAAACTCTCTTCCGGCGCGGCGGCGCAAAAATTCGCCGAAATGGTCGCGGCGCACGGCGGAAACGCCGCCGTGATCGACGCCCCGGAGAGTGTGCTGCCGCGCGCGCCGGTGCGGCGGCCCGTCGAGGCTCCGCGCGCCGGGTTCGTTTCCGCCGTGGATGCCGACGCCATCGGCCGCGCCGTGCTTTTGCTCGGCGGCGGGCGCAGGAGCGTCTCGGATGCGATAGACCCCGCAGTCGGCGTATCGGACATCCGCAAAACCGGCGAACACGTGTCGGCCGGCGAGCCGCTTCTCGTCGTCCACGCACGGTCAGAGGCGGCGCTGGGCGAAGCCATGCCGCTTCTCAAAGGCGCGTTTTCGGTCTCGGAAGAGCCGGTTCCGGCGCGGCCCCTCTTCATTCAACCGGAGTTTGGACCCTAGTCCGTGAAAAACGAATCGGAAAGGGAGCGGACGAATCCCTCGCGCCAGCGCGACTATTGGAACGCCCTTGCCGCCGATTATGCGGCGATTACGCGGATTTCCGCAGACGACTTCCACTACGGGCCTCAGATTCCGGGCGAAAACGCGCTTCATTTGCTGCCGGACTTTCCGCAGGGCGCTTCGGCGCTCGAGCTTGGCTGCGGCGGCGCGGAAAACAGCGTGTGGCTCGCGAAGAAGGGGCTTGTCTGCACGGCGCTCGACATCTCGGAAAAGCAGCTCGAGCGCGCCCGCGCCCTCGCCGCCGCGAACGGAGTCGCGATCGACCTCAGGCCCGCCGCGCTGGAGCGGTTCGAAGACGCGCTCGGCGGCGGCGAGCAGTTCGATTTCGTCCACAGCAGCCACGCGCTGGAGTTCGTGGACGACCCCGGCCCGGTCATCGGCGCCATGGCGCGCAGGACAAAACGGGGCGGCGTCGTAATGGCTTCGTCCGTTCACCCCGTGTTCAACGGCGAGTGGACAACCGGCGCCTGGGAGGACGATGGCGGCGGCGGCGACGGCGCGGAAGAATCGCAGGGCGTGTTTTTGGAGAGCTATTTCAACCCGCCGGACGACATTCGCGACGACGCCTTCGGCCACGTCGTGTCGCGCGCCTGGCCGGTGTCGGCCTGGTTCGGCTGGTTCACCGCAGCCGGGCTTCAGGTCACGGCGCTTGCCGAGCCTCCGGCGGTCGAAGACGCCCCTTACACGAGCGCCGATTGGGCGGCCCACGGCGGCGAACTTTTCGCGATACCGTCCACAATCATTCTCGTCGGCAGGAAGACATGACGTCAAAGGCGCTTGAAATACGGGGCCTCAGCAAGGCGTTCGGACCCAATGTCGTGCTGCGCGGCGTTTCGCTGACTGTAAAGCCGGGGCAAATCCTGGGGCTGTGCGGCGAAAACGGCGCCGGCAAATCGACCCTCATGCGCTGCATGGCGGGCTTTCTCGGCGAAGACGCGGGCTCCGTGGTCTGGGGCGGCGAAAACCTGCCCGGAGGCGAAGCGCGGCGGCGCGTCTGCCGCCTCGTGCCGCAGGAGTTCCACCTCGTGCCGGGCATGACAGTGGCGGAAAACCTGTTCCTCGGGCGCGAGCTGCAGCGCGGGTCTTTCATCGACAAATCGCTGGAAAACGAAGAAGCGATGCGGGTGCTCGCCGAGGCCGGAGCGCCGGCGCTCGACCCCGGCGCTCCGGTTTCGGCGCTCGGCGTCGCGGACAGGCAGAAAATCGAAATCGCGCGGGCGCTTCTCAACCGCGCGCCGGTACTCCTCTTCGACGAGCCGACGACCGTGCTCGGCCCCGAAGAAACGGAGGCGCTGCTTGACGTGGTGCGCAAGTTCCGCGACGGCGGCGGCGCCGCGATGTGGGTGTCGCACAAGCTCGACGAAGTCCTCGCCGTGTGCGACGACATCGCGGTGCTGCGCGACGGCGCGCTCGTCGAATGCCGCCCCGCCGGCGACTTCACGCCGGAAAGCCTTGCGGAGGCGATGGTCGGCCGGCCGCTTTCGCACCTCTACCCGCCCAAGGCGGCGCCTGTGGAAGACAGCGGGCGGGGGCCCGCCCTCGAAGCGGTCTCGCTCGCCGACGGCGGGCGCGTGAAAGACGCCTCGCTCACGGTGCGCCAAGGGGAGATCCTCGGCATCGCCGGGCTTGCCGGATCGGGGCGGACGGAACTTGCGCACATGCTCTGCGGCCACTCGCGGCCGGTTCGCGGGAAAATCCTGCTCGGCGGAGAGGAGGTCCGGTTTTCGTCCGTGTCGGACGCCCTCGCGCGCGGCGTCGCGTATCTCACGGAGGACAGGCAGGGCGAAGGCATCCTGCCGGACGAACCGGTGGCGGCCAACATCGCGCTCTCTTCGCTCGGACTGGACGCCGCAGGCGGCGTGTTCCTGTCCTCGCGGCGGCGCGATTCGCGCGTGCTGCCTCTGGCCGACGCGCTGAAAATCCAGCGCTCGAAACTGTCCGATCCGGAGAGGTCGCTCTCCGGCGGCAACCAGCAGAAGACGGTCCTTGCGCGCGCGCTCGCCGCCGCGCCGCGCGTACTCGTGGTGGACGAGCCGACGCGCGGCGTCGATGTCGGCGCGCGCGCCGAAATCTACGCCGCCCTCCGCCGCCTCGCGGCGGACGGCATGGCCATAGTCGCCATCTCGTCGGAAATGGACGAGGTCGTCGGCCTCTGCGACCGCGTCGTCGTGATGCACGACGGCGTCTCCTCGGCCCCGCTCGAAGGCGAGGCCGTGAACGACAGGCAGATCGTGCGCCTCGCGCACGGACTTACGGGAACACCCGCACAATGAGCACCAGCACTTCCATCCCGCCCCCGTCGCCGTACGCGACAGTCCACGGCTCCCCCGGAGCGCGAGTGCGCTTTTTCGGGCTTGCCGACATCTACGGCCCGTTCCTTTTCGTGGTCTTTCTCTGCGGCTACTTTCTCCACGCGGCGCTGCCGCTGCCGCTGCCGCGAATCGCCGCCGCCGCGTTCCTCGCGGCGGTGGCGCTCGCCGCATGGGTGGCGTCGGACAGGTGCGCCAGGCGCTTCGGGATGTTCCTCAAGGGCGCCCAGGGCGAAGAGTCGGTGGCGCGCGAGCTGGCGCTCCTGCCGGCGGGGTGGGTCGTGCTGCACGGCGTCCCGAGCCGCGCCCGGCGCGGCGGGCAGGACTTCGACCACGTGGCGCTCGGAGCGGGCGGCATTTTCGTGATCGAGACGAAGAACTGGTCCGGCCCGGTGAAGGTCGAAGGCGGGTGCGTCACGACCGGCGGCATGCCCGTGGCGCACTCCCCGGTGGTGCAGGCGCGCCGCCAGGCGAGCGAACTCAAGGCGATACTGGACGGTCTGCTGCCGGACGGCTTCCCGGTGATGCCGGTCGTGTGCTTCGCCTCCAACGGCATGGACACCGACGCCACCGACGTCGATGGCACCCCGCTTTGCAACCTGCGGGTTCTGCGGGATCTGCTCCGCTCCGCGCCGGCGGTTTCGCCGCCGCTCGGCGCCGAGGCGCGGGCGAAAGTGGTGTCCGCCCTGCTTGCCCGCCGCTAACGGCGGGTGCGGAGGACGCCGGTCCCGAACTGGCCGGACGAGAGGTGCGGCTCGTGCGCACCCGCCAGGAGCGACACGTGGGTCGTGGTCAGCGCGGCCCAGATCGCAAGCGCCAGCGCAACCGCTCCTTGGGCGTATCCGGGCACGAGGCTCGATTTTCCCATGAGCGCAAGGGCGCACACGAGGACCGCGAGGTAGATCGTCTGCCCGGACAGGATCGCGTTCGGGCGGCGCCTCACTGCGGCGAGTCCCTCCGCGTGGCCGCGCAGCGCCTGTCCGAGCGGTATCGGCAAGGCGAGCAGCATCGCAAAACTCGCGGCGCCGATGAATTCGCCGGGCAGGTGCTGCACACTGCCGAAATACCAGCGGGCGAGCGGCGGAATCTGGCCGACGAGCGTGACGCACGAAAAGGCCGCTCCCACGGCGAGCGCAAACGGAAGCACCTTGCGGCCGCCGTCCGTTTCGTCTGCGAACGTGATCGTGACCGACTGCACGCGCAGCGCCGCAAACGAAACCGGGTTCACTACGCCGAGCATGATGTAGTGGATGGCGAGCATGTTCTCGTGGTTCGGCAGGTGCCCCATGAAAAACCCGGTCATGAAGCCCGACACGGACAGCATGAGGCCGCCGAAAGAGAGCGGTATGGTGAAGCGCAGCTGATCCATCGCGGAAGCGCGTTCCGCCTCCGGCGGGTCGCCGAGCGTGCGGATCCCCGGCATGGCGAAGTGCCGCGTTATCACAAACTCAAGCAGCACCGGGAGGAACATCGCCACGACGCCCCACTTGTATCCGACGCAGCCGAGGCGCACGAAAAGCGGCGAAAGAGCTATGCTGAACGCGATGCGCGCCATGGTGGCGATGTTCGACAGGTCGCTCCGCTTCTCGATGAGCAGCCGCGCCAGATACATGTTTCTGCAGTAGAAGAGCATCTGCACCGGAATGCATCCAAGCAGCGTGTTGCGCGCGACGGAGAACAGCACGGGGTCGTCGGAAAAGCCGAGGAACGAGCCGAACACCAGGCGATCCAGCGGATGCACGAGGCATACGAGCAGTTGCAGCAGGTTGGTGCCGAGCATGAGCGCGTAGTTCATGCGCGAAAAGCTGCGCATGTTCTCGCGGGTTTTGCAGAAAACGAGCGCGGTCGTCGGCAGGCCCATGCCGAGCGCCGCAAGCACCCAAAGCACGGTGAGGCCCTGCGAAAACGCTGCATATTCGGCCGAACCGGAGATGCCGAACGCCTTCAGCGACCCTTCCGTCACGATCGCCGCGACGAAAAGATACGAAAAGCTCATGCTCGCCGACTGGATGGCGAGCGGGATGAAAAAGCGGAGCATGCCCTTCGGCTTGCCCCGGGCCTCTTTCGCGGAGTCGGTTTTCATGTCGCGGCTTGCGGGGTTTGGCGCTAGCGCAACGCGCCGGTGGCGAACGCGAGCGTCACGGCCGAGTAGCCGGTCGTGAGCACGCGGTCATTCTCCCAGAAGCGGCCGTTGCGGTTGGCGTACGAGCCGTCTTCGCGCTGCAAGGCGGCCATCTTGGCCTTGAGCTCGGAGCGCCAGTCGATTTCGCCGCCTTGGTCGCCGGCGCGCGGGATGGCGGAAATGCCGGCGACGGAAAGCGAGCGCCCGATTATGTCGTAGAAGAAGTAAAGCCCCTGGTCGCCGACGCCGGGATTCTCCTCCAGCGTCCAGTGGCGCGACGCCCAGTCGAGCGTCGAGCGCACACGCGGGTCGTGCGCTTCGAGTTTGCAGTAAACGAGCGCGAGAAGCCCCGAATACGTGATGCTGCCGTAGGAGCGCAGCACGACCTTTTCGCCGGCGTTTCCGTCCGTGCCGGCCTTGGCGTCCGCCGGGCTGTAGGCGAAGCCGCCGGCGCTGTCGCCCGCGTCGGCCCCGTTGTGGAGGCTCTCCGCAAACTTCAGGGCGGCGCCCCAGTCGAGGTCGGCCTTCTTTTCGCCTGCGGGGCGCATCTCCTCGAAGCGCTGCGTCCTGCGCATCGCCTCCATCGCGAACGTGGAGTTGTTGAGGTCTGCGTAGCGGTGCGGGGCCTCCTTGTCGTAGCCGAACCCGCCGGCGAACGAATCGTCGCCGGCAAGCTGCTGGGTCGCGAGGAAAGACCGCGCGGCGAGGATTTTTGCGGTGAAGTCCGCGTCGTCGCGCTTTGCAAACGAGAGCGCAGTCAGGCAAAGCGCGGTGTTGTACGTGGAGAGGCCGCCGCCGGCCCGCCCCGGCACCGGCGTGTAGAAGCCGCCGTCGGGCTGCGCCTTGGAGAGTATCCAGTCCGTCGCCCGCGAGGCTGCGGCGCGCTCGGCAGAGGCGTCGGCACCGGCGCTTTCCTTCGCCGCCGCCGCGCCCTCCAGACCCCAGAGCGCGATCGCCGTGAGGCCCGGAAACTTCGGGTTTGAAAAAGAGCCGTCTTCGTTCTGGGCGGCGACGAGCCACTCGCCGGCGCGCTTGAGCGCCGTTTCGGCGCCGTCCGCCGCGGCGGTGGGCGTCGAGCCCGACGCGACTGATGCAAAAAGGGCGCCGGAAACGGCGGCCGGGAGGAAGAACCGGGGTTTCATTGCTTCGAGAGTCCTTTCGTCGGAAACTTCGGGTCGCAAGTGACGCGGATTCCGAGCCTGCGCAGACCGGCGGCGTCGGACGGCGACGAGATGTGCGTCATGTGCATTTCGCAGTTGCGCAGTGCGGGCAGTTTCTCCAGCGCGAGCGCCGCCGCGCTGTTGGTGCCGGCCGATATGGCGAGGGCGATGAGGAGCTCTTCGACGTTGAGGTTCGAGTTCTTGTGCCCGAGAAGGCCGGCCTTCATTTCCGTCACGGAGCGCACCACGCTCTTGGGAAGAAGTTCGAGCGCGTCCGGGATGCCCGCGAGCTTCTTGACGCCGTTGAGAATCGCCGCCGCCGCCGACCTCAGAAGGACGGAGTTTTTGCCCGTCACGATGGCGCCGTCCGGCAGTTCGAGGGCCGACGCGCAGCACATCCCGCCCACGCCCTTGCCCGCTTTTTCGCCTTCTTCGGCGGCTTCGCGGCTCGGAAGCACGACCGCGCGGTCCTCGTCCTTGAGCCCCGATGCCGCCATGATCGCGCGGAGGCGCCCGACAGTCTGCTTCGTCGCGCGGTCGGAGACGAAATCGACCTCGCCCTTGAGGTGGCGCCGGATTATCTCCTGCTGCGAAGCGCGGCGCACGGCTTCGTCGTCCGCGATCGCGAAGCCGACCTTGTTCACGCCCATGTCCGTGGGGGACTTGTAAACCTGATCGGCCGGCAGAAGACGCTCGAGGAGCGTGCGCAGGATCGGGAACGCCGCGACGTCGCGGTTGTAGTTGACGGCCTTTTCGCCGTAGGCGTCGAGATGGAACGGGTCGATCTGGTTGAAGTCCTCGATGTCGGCCGTCGCCGCCTCGTACGCGACATTGACCGGATGCGAGAGCGGCAGGTTCCACACCGGAAACGTCTCGTACTTCGCGTACCCGGCGCCGACGCCGCGCCTGTTTTCGTGCCACACCTGCGAGAGCGCGGTCGCGAGTTTCCCGCTCGAAGGGCCGGGCGCGATCACGCCGACGACCGGAGCCGACGTTTCGACGAAGGCGTTGCGGCCGAACCCCTCTTCGGAAAGGATCGAATCCACGTTCGCCGGATAGCCGGGTATCGCGGAATGGAGGTAAACCGCCATGCCGGAGGCGCGGAGGCGCTCGGCGAACGCCGCCGCCACGGTCATCGACGGATCGAACCGCGTGAGCACCACCGATTTGACCGCGAGACCGCGGGCGCGCACGTCATCGACGAGCCGCAGCACCTCGGCGTCGTAGGTCGTGCCGAAATCGGCCCTGAAGCGGCGGTGCTCGATGTCCCCGGCGTATGCGCACACGATGAACTCGATTTTGTCGCCGAGGCTCTGCAGCATCCGCAGCTTCACGTCCGGCTCGAAGCCCGGCAGAATGCGGGCGGCGTGCAGATCCTGAAGGAGTTTGCCGCCGATTTCCAGATAGAGTTTGTTGCCGAAGCGCTTCGCGCGCTCGAGGATCGCCGCCGATTGGAGCGAAACGTAAAGGTCGTTGTCGAAAGCCCGCACCGCCGCGGGTGCGCCGCCTGGACCCATGCCGGAAGAGCGAGAAGAGTCGTTTTCTTTCATGGGACGGCGATTGTACCATGTTTCGGGCGAAAAAATCGGGGAACGCCGCCGATTCCGCGCAGATTTGAAATCCGCGCGCCCTTGCGGCCGCGGTTGTTTGACTGGAAGCGGAAAAACCGCTAAAATCACCGCGTTTTGCAACGCACGGAATTTTCACCGATGAGCACCGGTCAGAATCAAATCGTCGGCGGGCAGGAAGCCGCCGCGCAGTCGCCCCAGCGGACGGGCGCGAGGATTGTCGTCGAAGCGCTGGAGCGCCTTGGCGTCGATACGGTTTTCGCGTATCCCGGCGGAGCCATTCTCGACGTGTTCGACGAGCTGGCGAAATCCGACAAGCTCCACCTCATCCTCCCCCGCCACGAGCAGGGCGGCTCGCACATGGCGGACGGCTACGCCCGCGCCACGGGCAGGCCCGGCGTGTGCATCGTGACGAGCGGCCCCGGCGCGACGAACATCGTGACGGGTCTCGCCACGGCCAACATGGACGGCGTGCCGATGGTCGCCGTGACGGGCCAGGTTTCCACGAAGGCCGTCGGCAACGACGCCTTCCAGGAGGCGGACACGTGCGGCATAACGCGCCCGATAACGAAGCACAACTTTTTCGTGCGCGACGTGAACGACCTGCCGCGCATCATGGTGGAGGCGTTCCACATCGCGACCACGGGCAAGCCGGGTCCGGTGCTCGTCGATCTGCCGAAGGACGTGCAGATTTCCAAAACCGCGGTGCCGTTTCCTCAGGAGTGCGACCGCGTCGGCTACAAGCCCCAGGTGGAAGGCCATCCCAAGATGCTTTCGCGGCTCGCGCAGCTCGTCAACTCCAGCTCCCAGCCGCTCATCTACGCCGGCGGCGGCGTCATTTCGGCAGGCGCCGTCGAGGCGCTTTCCGGCATCGCCCACAAGGCCTCCATCCCGGTGGCGACCACGCTCATGGGGCTCGGCGCCTTCCCGGAGAGCGATCCGCTCTCCCTGCGCATGGTCGGCATGCACGGCCTCATCGCGGCCAACAAGGCGCTCGCCGCCTGCGACCTGCTGATTTCCGTCGGCTCCAGGTTCGACGACCGGGTGACGGGCAAGGTGAGCGAATTCGCGCCAAACGCCCGCATCGCGCACATCGACATCGACCCCTCGTCGATCGGCAAGAGCGTGCGGTGCGACCTGCCGGTGGTGGGCGACGCGAAGAGCGTCTTCGAGGCCCTGCTGCCGCTTGTGCGCCCCGCATCGCACGAACCGTGGATTTCCCGGTGCATGAAGTGGAAGAGCGAAGATCCGTTTTCGTTCGAGCAGATGCACGAAGGCGTCATCATGCCCCAGGCCGTGATTTCCGCCATCGATTCCATCGCCGGCCCGGACGCGGTGATCTCCACCGACGTGGGGCAGAACCAGATGTGGAGCTGCCAGTTCATCACGCACGACAAGCCGCGCAACTTCCTCTCTTCCGGCGGCCTCGGCACGATGGGGTTCGGTCTCCCTGCGGCGATCGGCGCCCAGATCGGGCGTCCGGACGCCCTCGTCGTGTGCGTGACGGGCGACGGCGGGGTGCAGATGAACGCCCAGGAGCTGGTCGTGGCCGTCGAGCACAAGTTGCCGGTGAAGGTGGTGATCCTCAACAACACCTGGCTCGGCAACGTGCGCCAGTGGCAGGACATGATGTACCGCGGCGTACGCTCGATGACGAACCTGTCGCAGTCCGGGCGCATGCCGCAGGAGCGCATCGAGCGCGACCCCGCGCTCCCGGAGTACCTGCCGGACTTCGTGAAACTCGCGGAGGCGCACGGCGCGAAGGCGCGCCGCGTAAGCGATCCCGCAGCGGTCGAAGGCGCGCTCCGCGAGGCGTTTGCCGACCCCAGGCCGTGGGTGCTGGAGTTCATCGTCGAGCCGGAGGCGGACATTACGCCGATGATCCCGCCGGGCAAGACGCTCAAGGAGTTGATCCGCAAGTTCAAGTAGGCTTCCGCCGCCATGGGTTTTCCGATTCGCAAGTTTGCCGCGTTGCTTTCGCTGGGTGCGCTTCTGGCGCTCCAGGGCTTCGCCCGCGCCGCCGACATCCGCATCACCGGCAAGGCGTCCGGCGACAAGCAGACCGTGTCCTTTTCGCGTCTGCGCTCCGACGATTCGCCCGGCGCCCGCGATTTCGTGGCGACGCTCCGCAACGACCTGGCCCTCTCCGGATGGTTCATCCCGGTCGATGCCGAAAACGCCTCCGTGCAGCTCTCCGGCACCGTGACCGGCGGTTTCGGCGGCGGCGCGAGCGCCTCCATGAGGACTCTCTGGGCTGGAGGGCTGCGCCAGCGCGACTGGTCGCGCGCCTCTTCGGGCGATGCCGTGCGCGACGCAGCCCACGAGGCCGCCGACGCGATCGTGCAGAGCGTCACGGGCGAGCGCTCGATGGCGAGTTCGAAAATCGTGTTTGTCGGCAAGCGGGGGGCTGCGACCGACATTTACGAATGCGATGCGGACGGCCGCCGCGTACGCCAGATCACGAACGGCGGGCACCTGTGCCTGTCGCCGAACTGGGAGCCGCGCACGCACTCGTTTCTCTACACGACGTGGGCTTCCGGCCTTCCCGCAGTGTGGCGCATCGACCTTGTGCGCAACAAGCAGCGCAAACTGTGCGCCTATCCCGGGATGAACCTCGGTGCGACAGCTTCGCCGGCCGACGGGCGCGTGGCGGTGGTGCTGTCGCGCTCCGGGCAGGTTGATCTCTACCTGGTCGATGGCGCGTCGGGGCGGCTGCTCGACCGCCTCACTTCGAGTCGCGACGCGAGCGAATCGTCCCCTTCGTGGTCGCCGGACGGCCACTCGATCGTCTATGTGAGCGACGCTGGCGGACTGCCGCGAATCTACACGATGTCCGTCGCGTCCAAGACGCCGCGCCGGCTGGTGTACTCGTCGTCGATCCGCGAAAACGTGGCGCCGGAATGGGGCGTCACGGGCGACATTGTCTTCTGCGGGCGCTCGGGCGGGCGCTACGGAGTGTTCGTGACGGATCCGTCCCGCGACGCAAGGACCGCTTCGCCGGTCAAGATCAGTCCAAGCGACGGCGCGGATTACGAAGATCCGTCGTGGGCGCCCGACGGGCGGCATGTCGTGTGCACCCGCACCCAGGGCCACCGCCGCTCGCTCGTGGTGCTGGACGTCAAGGGCGATCCCCCGCGCAAACTTTTCGATCTTTCCGGCGACTGGTATCTGCCCAGCTGGTCGGACAATCTCAGGCCGTAGCCTGGCGGCCGAACGGCCATTTCACGAGAAAAAAACAACCCCACAAAAAAAACAAAACCGAAAATGAAAAGCAAATACGCTTCCTTTTTCCTCGTCGCGGCTGCCGTCGCCATGACCGCCGGCTGCCGCACCAAGCCGCCCGCCGGTGGCGAAGGCGACCTTGATTCCGACTTGAGCGCCGGCGGATGGATCGACGGCGACGGCGCCATCGGCGCGAGCGCCCTTCCGGGCGGCAACTTCCAGGATCTTCCGCGCGTGGACACCCCCGCGGGCGTGTATCCCGTGTATTTCGCCTACAACGACTCGTCGATCCCGGCCGGCGAACGCGCGAAGATCGCGGTCGTCGCAAACTTCATGCGCGACAATCCCGGCGTGGTGCTCGTGGTGGAGGGCAACTGCGACGAGCGCGGCACCAACGAGTACAACATGTCGCTTGGCGAATACCGCGCGGGATCGGTGCGCGACGCGCTTGCGGCGGAAGGCGTCTCCGGCCAGCGCATCCAGACCGTCAGCTACGGCGAGGAGCGCCCTGCGGTGTTCGGCAGCGACGAAAGCGCGTGGTCGCAGAACCGCCGCGCCGAGTTCGCCTTCTACAAGGGCGAGTAGCGCGTCACGGTCTTTGGAAAACCAAAACGACACCGCCCTCGAAGGCGGTGTCGTTTTTTTTCGTTTTCCGCCGGCAAAAGGAGGCGGCGGGCGCCGGAAGGGCGCGTTCAGGAAGCGCCGGCGGCGTCGAACGCGGGCATTGGCGGCGGCGGAAGCGCGAAGGCGGAACCGACGAGTTTGCCAAGCGCGTCAGTCCGCGAAAATTCCGCCTCGGGGATTTCCGCCGCTGCGACGTCTTCCGGCGAAGCGATGCCGTGCGTAATGGTCACGTTGGACATGCCGCCGGCCGGATGCGCCGCGGTCGAAGGGCCGGGTTTCGCGCCCGCTGCGGCTTCCGCCGTTTCAATCCCGCCTCCGAAGCGTGCGCCGGCGTTTGCATTGAAGTTGATTTCCATGGTTTGATCTCCGTCAGGTTTACACGCAATGAGTCAGAAGGTTACGCCCATGTCCGTCAGGATCGCGCGCAATTTCTCCTTGGCGCGGAAAATGCGGACCTTCACGAGGTTTTCGCTCACCCCGGTTTCGGCCGCGATTTCGCGAATCGAACGCTCGCCGATCTGGAAGAGGGTGTACGCTTCGCGCAGCGCGGGCGGTAGTTTCGCAAAGGCGTTTGCGAGGATGCCCCGCAGCCGGGCGCTCTCTTCCGCTTCCTCGGATGGAAGGGTTTCCGGCGCTTCGACCGTGACGGCGGATTCCGGAAGTTCGTCAACCGGGACGAACCGGCTGTTGTCCCGCCAGGAATTTTTGCGCAGGTTGCGCGCGATGGTGTAGGCCAGCCCGCGCACGGCGGCATCGCTGTCGCGCAAGTCGTCGCGCATCTTCCAGATGCGGACGAACGCCTCCTGCACGAAGTCGCAGGCCTCGGCGTACGAAGAGCCGGTGGCGACGAGCCAGTTCGTGAGTTTCGGCGCAATGGCCGTGTAATGGTCTTCCACTGTCATTTTCGATTCCCTTTTGCCGCTGCGTTTCGGCGTTTGCGACTACAGCTGCACATTGTCGAGTTCCTCCTCTTCCCTTCTGGCGTCTTCGAGCCGCTTGGCCCATTTCAAAACTTCGGAAACGGGTTCGAGAAAATCTTCCGGCACGAAGTCTTCGAGCCGCCCGTTGGCGTAGAGGGCGCGGGCGAGCGGGCGGTCTTCCATGACGGGGATGCCTTCGGCGAGCGCGGTCTCGCGGATGATTTTGGCGACCTTGCCCGCGCCCATGGCGCAAATGCGCGGCAGCGGCGCCTCCTCCGCGTCGTAGCGGATGCCGACCGCAAGGCGCGTCGGATTCGTCACGACCACGCTGGCCTTTTTCGCCGCCTTCGCCGGATCCGGGCCGTTGAGGATTTCGTCGCGGAACTGGCGCTGTGCCTGTTTGACCTCGCCCGAACCTTCCATCTCCTTGTATTCGCGCTTCACCTCGTCCTTCGTCATCATCATCTGCTTGGTGAAGTTCCGCCCCTGGAAGAGGCGATCGACGATGGCGATGACGATGTAGCCGAAGGCGGTGTAAACCGCCAGTCGTTTCAGCATGAGCTTGAGACTCGGGAACACGTCGTCGATCGTGCCGTAGCACATCGTGAGAAGTTCCGGCACGCTCGCCCAGATGATTTTGTAGATTAGATAGCCGAGGAACGAAACCTTGACGACGTTTTTGAAGAACTCGAAGAGGTTCTTCATGCAAAATATCTTTTTCGCACCCTCCACCGGATTGAGCTTCTCCAGCTTCGGGATGATCGGATCGAAAGTGAAGAGGAACCCGATCTGCGCCACATTGGCGGCGATCCCGATGACGGCGGCAATCAGCACGAAAATGAACGAGTACTTGCAGACGATCATGACGGTCAGGCCGGCGGCGGGACGCGTCGCGTCGAACGGATCGCCGCGCATCCTGTCCCCGATGTAGTCGAGGAGCATGGCCCCGTCATCGACAAGCGCGACGCCCATCCAGCCAAGAAGCGCGAAGAGGACGATCAGGATTGCTGTCGAGACTATGTCCTTGCTGGTGCACACCTGCCCCTTCTGCCGCGCGTCGCGCAGCTTCTTCGGGGTCGGCATCTCGGTCTTTTCGCCGGAAGACTCAGCCATGGGCAGCCTCCTGAGGGGGGGCAATGCAGGACGTGTAGGACGCGTAGGACGTGTAGGACAGCCCTGTTGGTCCTGCTCGTCCTGCTAGTCCTGCCAGGCCCGCTCGTCCTGCTAGTCCTGCCGGTCCTGCTAGTCCTGCCGGTCCTGCCGGTCCCGCTCGTCCTGCTCGTCCTGCCGGTCCTGCCAGTCCTGCCAGGCCCGCTCGTCCTGCTCGTCCTGCTAGTCCTGCTCGTCCTGCTAGTCCTGCCAGTCCTGCCGGTCCTGCCAGTCCTGCCGGTCCTGCCGGTCCCGCTCGTCCTGCCAGGCCTGCTCTCTTTTCGCCCTTCATTGCCGCCAACCCCGCTTTCTCTCGATGCCCCAGACTATGCGGCTGATTTCGCGGCGCAGGTTTTCGGCCCGGGTGTTCAATTCATCGGGCGTCTTCGCCTCGGCAAGATGGCTGTAAAGCCCTCTGTTGAATTCGTCGGCCCTGGCGGCTGTTCTGGCTGCGTGCATGCGCTCGCGGACGCCGCCGAACTTCTTGAAGTCCGCTTCCTGCCGCTCGATCATGCGCCCCAGCATGTAACTCGTCTGGTTGCATATCGTCAGCATGAGATTGGCCAGAGTCTCGGCAGGGCGTGTCTCGAACAGCTCCTTCCAGCCGCTCCAGTCGTTGTGCCCTTTGGCGAAGGCGCGCGCATAGCGCGAACGCTCGTCGGTGGCCTCCCATTCAGCGAGTCCGTTCCGCTTAAGGTAGTCGAGGTAGTCCTCCATCAGCTCGTCCAGCGTCGCCCGCGCGACGTTGGTGAGCTTGATCTCGGTCTCCTTGCTCGCCCCTGACGCCGAACTGCCCTCCGCGATGTTCTGCTTGCACGAGCGCGCGGCCTGGACCATCTGATCAACCGTGCGGTCGCCATGGGCGGGAAGAAACCGGCGGCAGAACACGACAGTCCCCTCATAGACGACATCGCTCTTGCGATAGACGATGAGGTTCTTGTAGCCACCATGCGGCAGGACAATCTTGGGAATCTCGGCCATCGTCAAACACCTCCGCAGCTTGGGATAGGGGTAGGAAGGGTAGGACGAGCAGGACCGGTAGGACCGGCAGGACGGGTAGGACTAGCAGGAAGGGTAGGACCGGCAGGACGGGTAGGACTAGCAGGACCGGTAGGACAAGCAGGACCGGTAGGCCGAGCAGGACTGGTAAGACGAGTAGGACAAGCAGGACTGGCTGGTAAAAGCCGGCGCAACGTCCTACCAGTCCTGCTCGTCCTACCAGTCCTGCTGGTCCTGCTGGTCCTACCCGTCCTGCTCGTCCTACCCTCCGGCTCAAATCGCGCCGGCCCGGAATCCTGGCTTTTCCCGCACGGCACCCGATCCGCGCGAAAATCCTGCTCCTTCTGGCGGCGAACCCTGCCCCGGACC
Organism: Kiritimatiellia bacterium; assembly: GCA_017450425.1. Lineage (GTDB taxonomy): Bacteria > Verrucomicrobiota > Kiritimatiellia > RFP12 > UBA3636 > UBA3636. Next base: position 6,049 of record JAFSUV010000069.1, on the reverse strand, counting down.
TGATCTTGATTGTCCATTTTTCCCATCGAATCCGCTTCGGTTCGTTTACCCGCCCAGCAGCTTCCTCACCGGGTCGAGGATGGCGGCGTCCCTGGTGTACATGAGCATGTCCATGATGAAGGGCAGGTAGAGGATCAGCATGGCGACGCCGAGGGCGGATTTGACCGGCATCGAGAGGAAGAAGACGTTGAGCTGCGGCGCGGTGCGGTTGACGAGCCCGAGGCCGATCGTCGCAAGGAACATCACGATGATGACGGGCGCCGAGATGACGACCGTCGTCTTCAGCATTCCGTCGAGCGTTCCGAGAATCTGCACCGGCGCGTCGGGGGAGAAAGATACGTTGAAAGTTGGAAAGTTGAAAGTTGAAAGCTGAGAAACAGAGGGGGCGGGGAAGACCGGCCAGACGGCATAGCTCTTGTAGAGCGCGGCGAGAAGCAGGAACACCGCGCCAGAAGTGAAGAAGATCGTCGAAACGATCTGCGTGAAGAAAATGCCCGTCGTCGAAACCTGCGCGCCGGAAAGCGGCGAATAGACTTCGCCCATCGTCGCGCCGCGCTGGTTGTCGATGAAGTTGCCCACGTTCTCCGCGACCCAAAACGGGACTGCGCTGAAGAAGCCGAGCATGAAGCCGATCAGCGCCTCCTTGAGGGCGAGAAGGGCGAAGCCCCACACGACCGGTTCGCCGGGCGGCATCCCGGCGTGGATGAACGGGATCGCTATGACCGCGAAGGCGAACGTCGCCGCCCGACGCGCCACGCCCGGTATCATCGAATCCGCAAGCGCCGGGCAGATGGCGAACGCCCCGCCGATCCTCGCCATGGCAAGGACCGCCGCCAAGATCCATCGATGGAATTCAACGTAGGGCATCCGCTATCTCAGAAGCGCAAAGCTGTTGAAGATGTCCTGCGTGTAGAGCATGAGCGACGAACCCATCCACGAGGCGCAGGCGAGAAGCGTCAGCGAAATGGCGATGAGCTTCACTGCAAAGCCAAGCGTCTGCTCCTGAATTTGCGTGAGCGCCTGCAGCAGCGAGACAAGGATGCCGATGACCGTCGCCACCACTATCGGGATGAGCGACAGCCGAAGCACGATGACGAGGCACATCCTCGCATAGTCGAGTATCTGCGCCTGACTCATATCGCGTACCCCCTCACGAGACCCTGGATAAGGAGCGTCCAGCCGTTCACCATCACGAAGAGGAGCAACTTGAACGGCAGCGATATCGTGACGGGCGACACCATCATCATGCCCATTGCGAGCAGGATGTTCGACACGATGATGTCGATCGCGATGAACGGCAAATATACGAGGAAGCCTATCTGAAACGCTTTCGTAAGCTCAGACACGCAGAACGACGGAAGAAGGATGTAGAAGCTCTCCGGATCGACCTCGGCCGGTTCCCCGTCTTTGCCCCACAGCGTTTCCGCCGTGTTGACGAAGAACGCCCGTTCGCGCACGGACGTATGCTCCGAAAGAAACCTGCGAAACGGCTCGGCCGCTTCCGCGAATTCAGAGGTCGAAAGTCCAAGGTCCAGGGTCGCAGATCCTGCCGCGCCTTCCGCCTGTCCGCTCGCGGCCTGCCGGCTTTCGACTTTCGACGTTTGACGTTCGGCGATTATCTGCCACGATTCGCTCGCCATCGGAGCCATGATGTAGAACGTGAGAATCATCGCGAGCGCGTTGATCACCATGTTCGGCGGGATCGACTGGATGCCGAGCGCATTGCGGATGAGCGACATCACGACCACGATCTTGAGGTAGCTCGTCGCGATCATCGCCACGAACGGCAGCAGGGACAGTCCCACGAAGAGGACTATCAGAGTGAAAGGGTTTGTCTGGAACATGGGGGGAATTTTCCTTTTCGACTGCGATCGACAGCCATCGTCTGCTATCGGCCGCCAAATTCACTTTCAACGAGGAGTGCGGGATGGTCGCCGAGGCGGCCGAAGCGGCCGGAGGCGACGGCTTTGCCGTTGCGAAGAAGCCGCAGTTGAAGTCCGTCGCGGCAATCTTCACCCTTATAACTTTCAACTTTCAACTTTTCAACTTTCAACTCTCCTGCCGCATCGAACAGTTCGCCCAGCGAAACCACCTTTGCTTCGACACCGCGCACGCGGCACATTCCGTCGTCTCCGTATGGCGCGACGCCGCCCTCATCCCAGACGAACCGCCCGTCGATTATGAGACGCGGCTGGATCGAGCCGATTTCCGGGAGCATCACCGCGTCGCCGGGCGAGATGGCGGCGATGTCGGCTTCCGGCATCGCAAAGGCGGCGTATTCAACCTCGGACTGAAGCGTCTGCGAGCGGATCGACTCGTGCGCCAGGTCGAGGTTGCGGAGCGCGCCAAACGCGGAGACAACGGTGGCGCTTCGCGTAAGCGAAAAACAGATGGGCTGCGCGTCGTTTTCCTCGCGCCGAGGAGCGGCGACACAGAGAGCGATGCCGGAAGGGTCCTCCGTGCCATCGCTCCGCGCCTCCTCCTCCTCTGCGCCTCTGCGTGAAATGCCCACGAGCCGCAGCTGCTTCCTGACGGCGTTTTCGAGCAGTTGCAGAAGCGGCCCGCACTCGCGTTCGACGAGGGCAAGCAGGATCGGTTCAGGCACGTCGGCGCGGCCGTCCCAGAGCTTGTCGAGGTCGGGAAAGCGCGGGGAACGGGCAATGCCGAGCGTGTGAGGCTCGTCGCCGAATGCCACGGAAAGAGCCAGCGTTTCCGCCGCCGCCGGTGCCACGGACGCGGGGCGGATGACGGCCGGTTCCTCGCCAAGGCGGCACGGCATTGCGAACGCCGGCGAGTCGATGATCGCGTCCGGCGTGGCATTCGCCCACTTTGGGAGCGTGGAGAGGATTTCAAGCGGTTTCATCATTTCTTCCTTTCTTGGCTGGCGCGATTGAGATCGCGACATGGTGGAAAGCCCTCGAGTGCGCCGCAAGCGCGGTTTCAAGGTGCGGCAGCGCGGCGGCGACCAGCGCGGCGGCCTCCGGCGTCGCCGGCGTAATGGCGACTGTCAGTTCGCCTGTCCTGGCCGAAAGGTGGATTTCGGAACCGTCCAGCATAGTCGGCTTGAGGACGATTCGGATTTCCCCGTCCCCGCTTGCAAGCGCCGGCGTCGCCGCGATTTCGGCGGCAATCGCATCGGCGAGAGAGGACACCGAAGACTGAAGGTCGGAAGGTCGCAGGTCGGAAGGTCGCAGGTCGGAAGGCCGGAGGTCGGCTGCCAACTGATCCCCCTGCCCTTCCCGGCGCTGGGCGAAGAGCCAGCCGAGGACTTCGGGCGAGGAAAAGGCGTTCAGCCAGCTGTCGTGGCCGACGTCCGGAAATTCGCGATAGCGCGTTTCAGCCGTGCGCGCGGGGTCGTCGCGCATTGCGGCCACAAGGTTGCGCGAATTGTCGGGGGGGACGACAGTGTCCTCCGCGCCATGGAAGACCCAGACGGGCACTTGCCCTGCGCGGGCCACGGCCTCGGTTGAGCCCCCGCCGCAGACGGGCAGCGCGGCCGCGAATGTTTCCGGCCGGCGCGCCAGGGCGTCCCACGTGCCGTAGCCGCCCATGGATACGCCGCAGACGTAAACGCGCGAACGGTCAACCGGAAGGGTTTCGACGGCGTGGTCAAGCAGCGAGAGCGCCAGCGAAAGCGGCTTTGCGGGGTTTTCGTTGAAAACATGTGCCGTTTCGCCCCATGACGTATCGACCCACCGTTCTTCCGCCGGGCATTGGGGGGCGATGACGATTGCCCGTTCCGCGTCCTCCACCATCGCGTTGCGCGCGAGCAGGTGGCGGATCGTGGGGAAGCGCACAAGCGGCTCGGTGTCCGCGCCGCGCTCGCCGGCGCCATGCAGAAACAGGATGAGCGGCAGACCGGGCGCCCCCGCTCGAGCGGCGGCGTCAGCCGCGTTTTCCGGAATGTGGACGCGGTACGGAATCGTGGAGCCGTCTGGTGCGGTGTAGAGGCGGGACGGACAGAGCGCGGCCGCCGCCTCGACGGATATCGGCTCGATCGCCTTCGACGGCGCCGTCGCGGCGCGGGTCTTCGAAAAGAACCAGGAGAGGATTTGCGGATCCGAGAAGGCGTATGTCCAGACATCGTGCCCGGCGTCGGGAATTTCCGTGTAGCGTGTTTCGGCCGAGCGCGCCGGATTGGCGCGAAGGCCGGAAACGAGCGCGCGGGAGTTCTCCACCGGCACGGTACCGTCCGCGCCGCCGTGGACGGCCCATACGGGGATGTCGTCGAATTCCGGCATCTTCGCCGCGTCGCCGCCGCCGCAGACCGGCAGGGCCGCCGCGAAGAGTCCGGGCCGGCGCGAAACGACGTCCCACGTGGCGTAGCCGCCCATCGAGTTGCCGCAGACCAGGATGCGCGAGCGGTCGATGGGCTGCGTCGCAAGGGTCCGGTCGAGAAGCTCGAGCGCCGCGCCCATGTAGCGCGAGGGTGCCGGCTCGAAGTCGTGGACTTTCTCCCCCCACGGGGTGTTGACCCACTTCTCCCCGTCGGGGCACTGCGGGGCGAGGACAATCGCCGGGGTGTTTTCCGTGACCTGGGAGAGAAGGCACTGGAAGGAAATGTTGCCGGCGAACGCCTTGCCGTCGTCGCCGCGCGTTCCGGCGCCGTGCATGAAAAGGACCAGCGGGAACACCGGGGAGGGCGTAGAAGGTCGAAGGTCGGAAAGTCGAAGGTCGGCCGTTTTTTCACGCTGAGGCGAGGATGACGTAGAACCTTCAAGCTTGGAACCTTCAACCTGCAGCGATTCCGGCAGCGCCGGGACATGCAGGCGATAAGGGAGCGCCGTGCCGTCGGAGGCGGTGAAATAGTCAACCGGGGCAAGGGCGTCCACCTGCTCCGGAGAAACAGGGGCAATCCTCACGGTTGGCGCAGCCGGTGCATCCGAAACGATTTTCTGGACGAGCGGAAAGACCGGCTCTTGTAGAACAGCGGGCTCCTCTTTGCGATCCATGCGTTCTTTGCGGCTAAGAGGACATTCGACTTTCCGCCCTTCGTCCTTCTGGCCAGCGCCATTGGACGGCTCTTCCACATCCATTGCGCTCTGGAAGCGGCGTACGGCGTCGTCACTCGGCAATGGAAGCGGGGAGAGCCCGGAGGCGTCGGGGAGCAACGCGCTAAAGGAGGAAAGCGCCGACGACCTTGAACCATCGACCTTCAGACCTTCGACATTCAGACCTTCTACTGCAAACATCAGATTTCTTCCTTCCTCACCGTGAAGTCCTCGAGTTCGCCCTCGGCGCGCGCTTCCTGCGCCAGGGCGTCCTCCTTCATCCACACTGCCTTGTGTTCATCGATCTTCATGCGGTTTTTCGTAGCAAGATTCAAGTTCTGGCGGGCGACGTCCGCCGCCTCTTCGCGCTTCTTGCGCTCCTGTTCGGCGCGCTTGACGTTGTCCGCCTTCAGGACGCCCTCTTCGTCGATCCGCGCCACCCCTTCGTTCGCCAGGTCAATCTGGTCGCGGCTCACTTCGCGCCCGATGATCGCATCGTAGATCCTGTCGCGCCGCGCCTCCTTCGTCGCCTCCCAGTCCGCCAGATCCTTCTGCCGTGCCGCCAGCGCCTCCTCCGCGAGCGCCAGATCGCGCTTGGCCGCGACGAGCTCGCCCGACGCGCGGTCCTCGCGCATCGTGCGGATTCTCAAAAGCGGCTGGAGGAGGTACGCCATTACGCGACGGCCTCCTTGAGCTTCTGGATGGAGTCGGCGTAGACGGGCTTTTCGTCGAGCCCCTGCTTCAGGTAGTTGTTGACGGCGGCGTTCTTCGCGACCGCCTCGTCCGTCTCGGGGTCTGTCCCCTTCTTGTATTCGCCGATCTTCAAGAGGAGCTCCACTTCCGCGTACTTGGCCAGGAGCGCGCGCAGCTTCGCGGCCGCAGCCTTGTGGTCCTTCGGAATGATGGCCGACTGGCAGCGCGAGACGGACGCGAGGATGTCGATCGCCGGATAGTGGTTCTGCTGCGCGAGCTTGCGCGAGAGGATGATGTGCCCGTCGAGGATCGAGCGCGTCTCGTCGGCGATCGGCTCGGTCATGTCGTCGCCTTCGACGAGCACG
>JAFSUV010000068.1 GCA_017450425.1 Kiritimatiellia bacterium | reverse complement strand
GCACCGGCGGGGACTCGAAGTGGGCGCCCGCGCTCGCGCGCAGCGCCGTGGCGACCGGCGCCTGCGACGGCGTGTTCGTGGAGACGCACGAAAACCCGGCGAAAGCGCTCTCGGACGGCATGAACTCGATCGCGCTCGCGCGCATCGGGGCGCTCTGGGAAAACCTGCGGGACATTTCGCGCGTCGTCGCCGCCATCCGCGCCGGCGCGTCGTCGGCCCTGGCCGCGCTTTTCGTCGCGCTCGCCGCATTTGCGCTGCCCGGCACCGCCCGCGCGGTCGATGCCGCGCTCAGGGGGCAGTCCGTCACGGATCTGAAGCTTCCGCTGCAGCGGCACGAAAACGGGCGCGTCAAGGAGCTCTTTTCGGCCGACTCGGCGCGCATCGACGAGCGCGGGCTTGTCCACGCCGAAGGCTCGCTCACCTTCCTCCTGCTCGACGAAAACGGCGCGACCAACGGCCTTGCGACGGCCGAATCCGGCGTTTACGACCCTGCGGACAATTCCGCAAAGTGCTTCGGTCCGGTGCACTTCGAGCTTCCGCCAAAGGGCATTTCGCTCGACGGCACGAACTTTGTGTGGCGCAGCGAGGACACCCTTCTCTGCGTCGAAACCAATGCCGCCCTCGTCGTTTGGCGCGGCGGCCGCAGCGCCGTTGAGGCCCTCTCGAAATGAAAACACGCTCTTCTGCTTCACTCTTCGCGGCGGCTGCGCTCGCCGCCGCGGTTTTCCACGGCGCGCCGGCCGCCGGAGCCGATTTGCCGTTCGGCGGCGGGCACCGCGGCGGCGGCAAGGCCGGGCCGACGAAAATCACGTCCGACAGGCTGGAGTTCGACTACCACAACTTCGTCGCGCTTTTCGACGGGAGCGTCGTGGTGACGGATCCGGAGTACACGCTCAAGACGGACAAGATGCTCGTCTTTTTCGAGAACACCAACGATGTCAAGCGCGTCGATTGCGTGGGCAGCGTGGACATGACGAGCGACGACATCCGCGCCCGCGCCGGGCGGGCCACGTACACGCGCGAAAACGCGCAGGTGCTGCTGCAGGAAGACCCGATCGTGACGAAGGGTTCCGGCGACAACCGCCAGAGCGTGTCCGGCGAGGTCATCAGGATCTGGCTCAACGACGAGCGCGTCGTCGTGGAGAACGGAGTCGGCGTGGAGAGCACGGGCGGCTCGTTCAAGACTCCGAAATAGGAAGGCGCCGGCGACATGGAAAACGGCCACCACACGCTCGAAGCCGAAAACCTCGCCAAGTCCTACAAGGGCCGCCCCGTGGTGCGCGGCGTGTCGATCCACGTTGACAAGGGCGAAATCGTCGGTCTGCTCGGCCCCAACGGCGCGGGCAAGACGACGAGTTTCTACATGATCCTCGGACTCGTGCGTCCGGATGGCGGCACCATCGCCTTCGACGGCGTGGATGTCACGCGCTGGCCGGTTTACCGCCGCGCCCGCGCCGGCCTCGGATACCTCGCGCAGGAGCCGTCCGTCTTCCGCAAGCTCTCGGTGGAGAACAACATCAAGGCGATTCTCGAGACGACCCGCCTGACCCGCGCCGAACGCAAGGCGCGGCTTGAAGAGCTGCTCGAGCGGTTCGACCTGGCGAAGGTCCGCAGGCAGTACGCCTACACGCTCTCGGGAGGCGAGCGCCGCAAGCTGGAAATCGCCCGCGCGCTCGTGCAAAACCCGAAAGTGCTGATGCTCGACGAGCCGTTCGCCGGCGTCGATCCCATCGCCGTGCAGGACATACAAAACGTGGTGCGCGACTTGAGGGCCTCCGGCTACGGCATCCTCATCACGGACCACAACGTCCGGGAAACGCTCTCGGTCGTCGAAAGGGCGTATCTGCTCTTCGACGGAAAAGTCTTCAAGGAAGGGGTGCCGGACGATCTCGTGAACGACCCGGAGGTGCGTTCGCGGTATCTCACGGAAGATTTCCACATGTAGTCCGCGCGGCGCCCCGGCGCCAGAAGGAAGAGGCATCGCATGTCCGAACAGCTTAGTCCAACCGCCGAAGCGGCGGATCGCAGGGAGCGGCTCGACGAGCTCGTGTACAAGGAGCTCTGGGGGCAGATCGCCTCGGAGCTGGGGGACATGCCGCCGGCCGACGTGGCGGAGCTGCTCTCGCACTACGGGCTGGGCGACCTCGTGCATTTGTTCAAGGCGCTTCCGGAGGACCAGAAGCCGGACGTCATGGCCGAGCTCCCGTCCGACCTCGGCGCCGCCCTCGCGGAAGCGCTGCCCGTCGAGGCCGCCGCCGACATCGTGAACGAAATGGCGCCCGACGATGCGGCGGACGTCCTGGGGGAGGTCGGCGACAAGGAGGTGTCGTCGAAGATCATCGAGGGGATGGACGAAGAGAACGCGGCGGACGTGTCGCGCCTCATGACGTACCCCGAGGACTCCGCCGGCGGCATCATGACGACCGACCTCGTGGAGGTGCCGGCGAGCGGCACCGTCCGCGACGCCCTCGACGCCGTGGCGGCGAGCGACGAAGACGACGAGCACGTCTATCAGGTGTTCGTCGTCGATCCCTCCGGCCGCCTCCTCGGCACGGTTTCCATCCAGGAGCTCCTCCGCCACAAGGAGGAACCCGCCACCCCGCTTTCGCTGATTCTCGACGAGGACACGCACGCCGTCCGCTCCGACGCCGACCAGCAGGAAGTGGCGGAGATCATGGCCAAGTACGACCTGCCGGTCGTGCCCGTGGTGGATGGCGACGGCCGCCTGCTCGGCCGCATCACGCACGATGACGCCACGGACATCATCCGCGAAGAGGCCGAGGAGGATTTGCTCGCCATGGCCGGCGCCAGCGACGAGGAGATCGGCAACGTCTCGGCCTGGCGCTCGTGCTTCTACCGTCTGCCGTGGCTCCTCATCACGCTCCTCGGCGGCGTCGTCACAGCCTCCATAATGAGTTCGTTCCAGAGCCACTTTGCGCTTGTCATCGTCCTTGCGGCCTTCATCCCCAACGTGATGGGCATGGGCGGCAACACGGGGTTGCAGAGTTCGGTCCTGATGATCCGCGAAATCGCCTCCGGTTCGGGCCGGCGGCATTCGCTCGGGCGGCTTTTCCTGCACGAACTGCGCACCGGCGCCCTCATGGGGCTTATCTGCGGCGCGGGGATTTTCCTGTGCGCCCTCGCGATAATGTTCGCCACCCCTTCCGGCCGCGCCGCGATCGCCACGGCCGCGGACAAGACTGCGCTTACCGCGGCGTGCGCGCCGTTCGCCGTGGCGTCGGTCGCGGGCCTGGCCCTGTTTTGCGCCATGACGTTCGCGGCCGGCTTCGGCGCCGTCGTGCCAATCGTTCTGGACAGGCTCAAAATCGACACCGCCGTGGCCTCCGGGCCGTTCATTTCGGTGATGGACGACATTTCCGCACTCCTGATCTACTACGGCGTCTCGCTCGCCCTTCTCGCGCGCATCCTCCCGCAAGTGCAGCCGTGAGCGCGCCGCAGATCGTAAAGACCGAGGCGGTGGCGCTTGCCATCCATCCGTTTTCCAGGACTTCGCACGTCGTGGTGTGGCTTACCCGCGAGGGGCGCAGGGTGGCGGTCGCCATAAAGGGCGCGACCCGGCCGAAGTCCAGCTTCCTCGGCCAGTACGATCTCTTCCAGACTTGCGAACTGCTCTACTACGGCCGTTCGCGCGACGGCCTGCACATCGGGCGCGAGTGCACGGCGCTCGTCCGGCGCGATTCGCTTCGCGAGAACTGGCGGGCGGCGTTTTGCGCGTCGTGGTTCGCGGCGCTCGCAGACACCGTTTCCGATTCCGGCATGGCGCATCCCGGGCTGTACCGGCTGCTCGTGGAGTCGCTTGACGTCCTGGCCGGATCCGCCGACGCGCCCTCTGCGGCCCTTTTCGCCCGCTTCGAGGCAAAGGTCCTCGCGGAAGCCGGCCTCAGGCCGAATTTCGGGGACGCCGAAACCCGGCATTCCATCGCCGAGCGCAGGACGCTGCGGTTCGACGTCTTCGGCGGCAAGGCGCTCGCCCCGGATGAAACGACGGCTAACCCGTCCGATCCTGTGTTCCGCATCCCGGTCGATGCCGCCGCGCTTTTCGACGCTTTCGCCGATTCGCCGTCCGTCGGCCCTTCGTCGAGTTTTCTAAGGCAGACCCCGGCCGCGACGCCGGCGCTGATGCGGTTTCTCGGCCTGTTTCTCCATTCGCACCTGCCGGACGCACCCCTGCGCGGCAGGGCCCTTGCGCTGGAAACGCTCGAAAAGGCGGCGGATCAGGCGATGGAACGCACCGCGAAGCCCTGATCCTCCACCGCCTTGCGCAGGACTTCGCCGGAAACCTCGCGATCCATGCGGACGACGGCTCTTTGCGGCTCGAGCGAAACGTCGCTCGACACGCCGTCGATCGCATCGAGCGCCGCCTGTACGCGCGAGACGCATTTCATGCAGTGCATGCCGTCGATGTCGATCGTGCGCGTGGCGACCACGGCGCCGATCTTTTTCGCTTCCTGCACGGGCGGCGGCATGGCGCCCCCGCCGCAGCATCCGCCGCCGCATTTGAAGTGCTTCGCGGATTCGCGAAGCGCCCACGCAATCGCGGCGATGACGCACACGACGATGATCGCCCTGCCGGCGAGCGAACTGCGCCCCGCCGGCGCCGCCGGACCTTGAACCGCGAAAAACGCCTGAAAAACCGGATTCATCCCGAAAACTCCCGTGTTGCCGTTTCGCCTGCCGATGATATTCAATGCGCCTCTCCCTGTCAATTCGTGGATCCGGCGAAGTTTTTCCGGCGGGCGGCCAGGGCCTCCATTATGGCGGCGGCGGCGGCGGCGGGCTCAAGGCCGCAGCGCGCCATCAAATCTTCGCGGCTCGTGGCGTGAGGAAGAAATTCGTCAGGCCAGCCGAACGCCACCACGGAGGGCTTTTCCGGGCGGTTCTGGAGCGCGCCGCGCACTTCTTCGCCGAAGCCGCCCGTTTTGACGCCGTCTTCCCAAGTGAAGAAAACCTCGACGCCTTCCTCGGCCTCCCTTGCGAGCAGCGCCTCATCGACAGGCTTGGCGAACCGTGCGTCCACATGTGCGGAATCGACCCCGGCCGCGACGAGCGCGGCGGCGATTTGCCTCGCGTAGGCGTCCTCGGGGCCGAGTGTCCAGATCGCGACTTTGGGCTTTGCGCCGGTGCGGGAGATCTCCACGGCGCTGCCGATCCGGACAAGTTCGCCGCTGTCGGCGCCGGAATCGTCCGGCACTTCGCCGCGCGGCCACCGTATGGCGCACGGAGGCGCACCGGGCGCGAGCGCCGTGCGCACCATGCTCCGCAGCTGCGCCGGAGAGCGCGGCTGCATCACGACCACGCCGGGCACGGGACGCAGCAGCGCGATGTCGAACACGCCGTGGTGCGTCGCGCCGTCGCCCGGCACCACGCCGGCGCGGTCGAGCGCGAGCAGCACCGGGAGGCGCTGCAGCGCCGCATCGTGCACGAACGAATCCCATTCCCGCTGGAAAAAGGTCGAATACACCGCAACGACCGGTTTCATCCCCGCAGCGGCGAGGCCGGCCGCGAAAGACCCCTGGTGCGCTTCGCGGATGCCAACGTCGCGAAATCTGCCTGGGAGCGCCTTGGCGAAGCGCGAAAGCCCCGTTCCGGCCGTCATCGCCGCCGTGATGGCGAAAACCGCGGGGTCTTTTTCTGCGCACTCGAGGAGAAAGTCGCCGAATGCGTCGCTCCACGAGACGAATCCCGGCCTGCACTCCCTGCGAACGCCGGTTTCCGGGTCGAACGGCCCCGTCGAGTGCCACGCTTCCGGGTCGCGCTCCGCCGGCGCGAAACCCCGTCCCTTTTGCGTTGCGACGCGCAGCAGCCGCGGGCCGTCGAGGTCGCGCAGGCGCTTGAGATTCTCTTCCACGAGGCCGATGTCGTGCCCGTCGATCGGCCCCACGCTCTTCAGCGCGTGGGCGGCGAACCTTTCGGCGATGCCGGGCGGCGCGGCGGAAGAGTTGTCGTTGAGGACCACCAGCACCGGCAGCCCGGACTCCAGGAGGTCGTCGAGGGCTTCGAGCGAAATGCCGTTGCCGGCGGCGGCGTCGCCCACGACGGCGACGACCGCCCCGGCCGGAGACGCGCCGCACATTTTGGCGGCGGCGAATCCCATCGCGGCGGAAAGGGCGGTGCCGGCGTGGCCGGCGCCGAAGGCGTCCATCGGCGATTCGCAGCGCCTTTGAAACCCGGAAATGCCGTCCGTGCGGCGCAGGGAAGAAAAGGCGCCGGCGCGACCCGTGAGCATCTTCCAGGCGTAAGTCTGGTGCGAGACGTCGAACAGCACGGCGTCTCGCGGCGGATCGAACACGCGCAGCAGCGCGATCTCGAGCTCCACCGCGCCGAGATTGGACGACAGGTGGCCGCCGCACTCGCCCGTGGCGCGGATTATCCGCTCCCGCACCGCGGCCGCCAGCTCGCCGAGCCGCGCGGCGGGCAGGTTTTTCACGTCCGCGGGGGCGGAAATTTCGTCCAATATCGCCATGGCGGCGGATTATACGATTTTCAACGCCGCAGTTTTTCGCCGGATGTGGTATGCTTTGACCCGTTCCGAAGCCTGTCGCACAAGTCTGTGCGCTCTCTTCGTCCACAATCCATGCAAACGATCATGAAAACATTGCACTACGTTCTCCCGGCGCTCTGCGCCGCCGCGCTTTTTGCCGGATGCTCCAAGAAAGGCGATTCGTCCGCCGATGCGGGCGTCGAGGCCGGGCTGGACAATCCCGAAGTGGTATTCGACGAAAGCCCGATGTTCGAACTCTTCGAAAAGGTCGATTCGATACTGACGGCCGGCGACACGAACGAGGCGACGCGCGTCTTCGCCGAGGCGCTGACGGACGCCAGGTTCGAGCCGTTCCGCGACCAGATGTTCAACACCTTCATCCGCTACCTGCTGTTCACGGCGCAGGTCGAGGAAGCGAAGTCCCGGTATCTTGCCGCGCTCCGCACGGCGCCGGACGGCGACACGCCCCGGCACGACCTCATCTACGGCTACCTCATGGATTGCGGCGACACCGAGGGCGCGCTCGACTGGGCGCGCACGTTGACCGCCCAGGATCTGCCGCTGAGCGTACGCGCCGCAGCCACCGAGTGGGTCGCCTCCGGGTGCCTCGCCGCCGGCAACAAGGAAGGCGCCATCGAGGCGCTCGGCGCGGCGATCCGCGATTTCCCGCCGAACGTCGCCTCCCCGATAGCGACCCGCTTCGCGCAGTCCGCCCTCGCGGCCAAGGACGTGGCGCTTGTCGAGAGCATCGTGGAGAATCTCGCCGCCCGCACGGACGAGCCGGAGTTTGCAAAGGTCGCCAACGGGTTGCGGCTGCGCCTCTTTGCGGCAAAGGGCGACTTTGAAGCCGCCATCGCTTCGTTTGCCGAGTTGTCCGAACTGCTGCCGGACACGCAGTTTTCGCAGGGGCTTTCCGAGCTGTTTCGCGCGGCGGCGGCCGCCGGCAACGCCGAAGCGGTCGAGAAAATGGCCGAGGCGATCGTTCTCGATGACAGGTTCGCCGAGCTGCCCATCACGCGCTTTTCCGCCGCCCGCAAATGGATCGACAGCGTCGTCGAAGGCGATGCGGACCGAGTGGCGCTCTATCCCGTGCGCTTCAACGTCCTCATGCAGAAGCAGTTCGCGCCGAACCGGCTCATCTCGATTTTCATCCACAATTTCTACAAGATCATCGACAACGAGGCCGTCCTGCGCGAGATGGACTCCATCGGCAAGCTCCTGCGCGAGCAGGCCACCGCGAAGGGCGAGGAGGAGTCGCTCAAGGCGTATGCCCTCGACGCCGCGTTCTTGCTCGAAAACTACGACGACGCCCTCGCGATCATCGACGCCGGCCTTTCGGATCACGACGACTCCTGGCACAGCATGACGCGCGCCAAAATCCTTGCGCACAAGGCGCTCGCCGCCGGCGACGCTCCGGAAGCGGTCAAGAATTTCCGCAAGTTCATGGAGCTTCTGCCCGACGAAACGCAGCACGACCCCACGTCCGACATCGCCTTCAGCCGCGAGACGATCATCGCCAACAACGAGAAGCGCATCGGCGACATCTGGAAAAACGCCGGCGAGGCCGGCAAGGCCGCAGAGGCGTATGCCGCCGCACTGAAGGCGTACAAGTCCGCACTCGAGAAAAACACCGACACCGCAGTCACCGCTTCGTATCTCGAAGAGCAAATCCGCGCTTTGGAGGAGATAATGGCTCCGGCCGCGCCCGAAGCGGCTCCGGCCGCCG
>JAFSUV010000067.1 GCA_017450425.1 Kiritimatiellia bacterium | reverse complement strand
GGTCCTTGGCGGCCTTGGTCCGCGCGGCCATGCGCTCGCCCTCTTCGCGCCGCTCCTGCGCCGCCGCGCGGAAACGCGCGGCGGCGTGTTTGGCCGAGTCGTCCGCCGCGCGCGCCGCAGTCTGCTCGCGCCGGTCCTGCTCCATCCCGGCCGTGACGCCTCCGGGGCGCATGGCGGCGCCCGGCGGGGAAATGAAGAGGCAGCGGCCGCAAAGGGCGTCCAGCAGCTCCCGGTCGTGGCTTACGAGCAGACCCGCGCCCCGGTAGCGCCGGAGCGCGGCTTCCAGTACGGCGCGGGCCGCGCGGTCGAGGTGGTTCGTGGGTTCGTCGAGCGCCAGCAAATCCGGCGCCTGCCAGAGTGCGACCGCGATCTGGAGGCGCTTGCGCTCGCCGTGCGAAAGCGAGTCCCAGCGGTCCGGCCAGTCGTCGCCAAGCCCCAAATCGACGCGAACGCCCCACGCCTCGGCGTCGTCGGATTCGTAAAGCGCCGCCATGTTTTCCGGCGGAGCGTCGGTGCGCTGCTCCACGCAGATGCACGACGGCGGCCGCCGCACCGCCCCCGCGGTCGGCTCGAGCGCTCCGGCGGCGAGTTTGAGGAAGGTTGTTTTGCCGCATCCGTTCGCGCCCACGATGCCTGTCCACCCTGCTCCGAAACGCGCCGAAAGCCCGGTGAAAAGCGGGTCGGCGGAGCCGGGGTAGGCGAACGAGACGCCCGTGAATTCGAGTGCGTCAGCCATTTTTCCCGCGGCGGGTGAAAAGGTAGAAGAGCGGCGTGTCGAGCGCGGCAAGGACGATCTTCACGAGATACTGCCCGAGCATGAGCGACAGGAGCGCGGCGCGGCCCGGCGCGCTGCCGAGCCATCCGAGCCCGACACCGAAGGCGAGGCCCACGAAAAGCACGGTATCGACGAGCTGGGCCGCCATGGTTGAGGCGTTGTTCCAGATCCATCTGCGTGCGAACGCGCCGGGGCGGCGTGCGAGAACGGCATCGCGGATGCGGTGGAAAAGCAGCACGTCGCAACTCTGGCTTGCCGCGTAGGCGGCGAGACTCGATGCGGCGAACATCCAGTTGGAGCCGAGGATGCGCCCGTAGGCGGTCTGCACCTCGGGGTCGGCGGCCGGCAGGGCGCCGGTGAAGGCGAGCAGGGCGGCGGCGAGGACTTGCACGGCGAAGCCCCAGCGCACGAACGCGGCTGCCGTGGCGCGCCCCCAGCGCTCGCCCGCGATGTCGGTCGCGAGGAACGTCACGGCGTAGCAGAATACGGCGCCGGGGAACGCGAGCGTGCCGCCGGGGAACGGGATCGGCGTCGCCACGACCTTTGCGGCCACGACGTTCGAGAGAACGAGCGCCACGGCGAAGACCATGCCGAGCGCGATTTTGGATTCGTCTCCAGTTTTCATTCCGTAGTGTTTTTAAGGTTGGATTTTGCGAACAACCCCCGCGCGTGCGGGAAGGGGAGGTGAGGGGGCGGCGGCTGCCGCCGGCATGGGGGGGGACATGCGGTGATGCGCCGGATGGTACCAAAACCGGCAGAGACGTGAAAACGCGGTTTTTTTGATAGAATGCGCGCCGTTTCCGAGGCAAACCGCAGACGGCGGCCATGCCGGGAATGGGAACGAAGCGAAGGAAATGAAGCCAGATCGTCTCACGAGAATAAACGCGCGCGTCCGGGAGGAGCTTTCGGCGACGCTTTACCGCGTCGGCCCGGCGCAGGGGGTCGAGCAGGCGCGCATTTCCTTCGTCGAAGTCAAGGTCGCGCCGGATCTGCACAACGCGATCGTATTCGTGTCGATCCTCGGCGACGAGGAAACGCGCCGCCGCTCCATGTCCTTCCTGCGCTCCCGCCGGGCGGATTTCCAGCGCTTCATCGCCGAAAAGGTCGCACTCAAGTACACGCCGAAACTCGACTTCCGGGTGACGGATGCCATTGCCGGCGGCGACCGCGTACTTGCGATACTGGACGAAATCGGCGCATCGGAGTCGCCGTCCCCCGACGATTTGCAAACACCAACGCAAAGTGTCAAATGAAAGAAATCACCGGAAATCTCTCCGCGGCCGGCGCCTCGTTCGCGATTGCCGTGAGCCGTTTCAACTCGTTCTTCACCGAGCAGCTGCTCCAGGGCGCTGAAGACTGCCTCCTCAGGCACGGCGCCGAAGCCGGCATGATCACGTTCGTCCGGGTGCCCGGCGCGGCCGAGCTGCCGCTTGCCGTGAAAACGCTCGCCGCATCCGGCGATTTCGACGCCGTGATGGCGCTGGGGTGCGTAATCCAGGGTTCGACGCCCCACGCCGATCTCATCGAGCAGCAGGTCTCGCGCTCCCTCACCCAGATTTCGCTCGACACCGGAGTCCCGGTGACGGGCGGCCTCGTCGCCGCCAACACTATCGAACAGGCGGTGGAGCGCTCCGGTACGAAGATGGGCAACAAGGGGTGGGACGCCGCGATGGCGGCGATCGAGATGGTGAGCCTCCTCCGGGCGATGAAGTCCTGACGGGGCGCAGCGCCATGAGCCTCGTTCACCCATCCGTGAAATCGCGCTTCGCGCGCAAGCTCGCCGTGGCCGCCGCCACCGGATTCGGACTCGGCTTTTCCCCGGTCGCCCCCGGTACGGCGGGCGCCCTCCTCGGATGCGGAGTCGTGTGGGCGTTCACGGCGTTCGAAATCCCGGTTTGGGGGCAGATCGCCGCATGCGCGGCGCTTGCGCTTCTTTGCATACCTGTGGCTTCGATCGCCGAAAGGGATCTCGGCCGCGGCAAAGACCCCGGCGCCGTGGTTTGCGACGAATGGATGACATTCCCGATCTGCATGATCGGCATGACGGGCCTCTGGCGCGAGCACGTCTGGCTGATGCCGATGTGCTTCGTCGTGAACCGCATCCTGGATGCGACGAAGCCGCCGCCCGCGTATCGGTTGCAAATCCTTCCGGCCGGGCTTGGCATAACGATAGACGACTTCATCATATCGATCTACGCCCTCGGCGTGAACTGGGCGCTGTTCTTCGCGGCCGAGCGGTGGCTCGGACTGTAGGCCATGGCAAGGGTCGATTGGAATCTGCACTCGCGCTTCCGCGCCTGTCGCGCCTGCGGCGGGGAATTCGCCGCCGGGGACGTGGTGCGCACCGGAGTGCTGCCTTTCGCCGATCCGCTGGTCCAGACGATTTTCGCCGAAAAAATCGCCGAAGAGGCGGCCAAGGCGGCGGCCGGGGAAACGCCGAAGCCGCACCCGGAGTTCGCCAGGCTCGATTTCTGCGAAAACTGCTGGAAGGCGAAATCCGGCGAAGCGGTTTGGACGAGCGCATGGAAAAGCGCATACGTTCCGCCGCCGAAGCAGGACGAAGACCCTGCGGCCAAGGCGTCGCCCGAGACGCTCCTGCGCTCGCTCGTCGAAGGCGATGCGCCGGACGAGCATTTGCAGGCGATCTACCTGCTTGCCGTAATGCTGGAGCGCAAGAAAATCCTCGTGGAGCGCGCGACGCGCTTTTCGTCCGACGGAGCCCGCGTCCGCATCTACGAGCACCGCCGTTCGGGCGACATCATACTCGTCACCGATCCCTGCATGACCGATGGCGAGATTCCCGAAGCGCAGGCGGAAATCGAGCGGCTGCTCGGCATCTAAAGCCGGAGTCCGCGCCGCCGCCCCCGGCTAGACGCCCGGCGTCCAGGTCTCGGAAACGCCGCCGCCGCCTGCCGCGCCGCCCCTTGCGGC
>JAFSUV010000066.1 GCA_017450425.1 Kiritimatiellia bacterium | reverse complement strand
GCGGGCGTTTCGTGGAAACGCCCCTACCGGGCAATGCAGCTGGTAGGGACGCGCCCACGGCGCGTCCGCAGTCTGTCGTCAAATCAACGGAATGTCTTGAATGAACCATTTCAATCTTCACGTTGGAACTCTTTACATCGTCGCCATGGCGGTGCCGTTCGCCTCTGCTGCGGCAAACCCGTCTCTCTGGCGGGTGCTTCCCTGCTGGGGCGGCGGCTACGTCCAGAATGCGGTGCTTTGCCCAAGCGATCCGGGCCGGATGTACCTTTACGTCGATGTGGGCGGCCCCTACCGCAGCGATGACGCCGGAAAAAGTTGGCGGCCGCTCCACGCCAACATGCCCGTCGCGATGCGCGAGCGCGGCTTCGACGAGGTGCGCTCGCTCTCGGTCGATCCGCGCGACGCCGATTCCGTCGTGATTCTCGCGGGGCATGGCGGCGACACGCCCGGCGGCTTTGCCGTGACGCGCGACGGCGGCGCGACCTGGGCCGTGAAGCAGGACGCCTTCGCCTACGGCAACGGCCCGATGCGACCGGAGGGCTTCTGTCTGTCGCGCAGCCCCTTCGACCCCGACGAACTCGTCGGCGGGGAAGACCGCAGCGGCATCTTCGTAAGCCGCGACAACGGGGAGACCTGGACGCGGACCGGCCCGACGGGCGTCTGTTTCACCGACATCCGCCACGACGCCACCGTGCCGGGGCGAATCTACGCCGCAGCGCCGCGCATCGCGCCGGAGCGCATGGCCAACTGGTGGATTCTCGGCGAGAGCCGCAAGACGCCGCGCGGCTTCGGCTTCTTCCGCAGCGACGACGGGGCGCGCACGTGGCGGCGCCTGTCGGACGAAAGCCCCTCTGAAATCGCCCAGATTTCCGGCGACACGCGTCTCGTCGGCATTTTCGACCACCACCGGGTCAAGATTTCCGACGACGGCGGCGAGACGTGGCGCCCCTTCGAGGACGGGCTTTTCCTGAGCGACGAGCCAAAGAGCGAGCCGTGGGCAGACGGCCGGTACTATGCGCTCGCCGCCGGACGAGACTTCTGGCTCATCGGCGACGGCAACGGCACCAAGTACCGCCGGGGGTGCAACGACACGGTCTGGACGCGCCTGCCCGACGGGCTCATGCTGGCCGGCGACCCGCCGAACGAGCAGCGGCTGGAAGGGCGCCCGGCGGATGACATCCGCATGACCGCGCTGATGACGCTCGTGACCGATCCGCGCGACGACCGCCACTGGCTGGCGACCGACTGGTTCGAACTCTGGGAGACCTTCGACGCCGGCGCGACCTGGACGACGCGCGTAAGGGGGATTATGCAGCTCGTCTCCTACGACATCGCCTTCGATCCGAACTCGCCGGACAACCTCTTCTGCTGCCTCTACGACGTGGGCGGGATTGTGTCCCGCGACGGTGGCCGGACGTTCCGGCGGCCGCGCGCGGCGTCCGGAACATCCGGGAGTCGCAAGTTCCCAAACAACATCGCGACGGCGCTCTACCTGGAGGGCCGTCCGGGCGTCGTCCTCTGCGCCGGGGCGCGCGGCTTCGACACGGGCCTGTGGCGCAGCTTCGACGCCGGTCTCACTTGGGAGCCGCTGCCGGGGACGGGGCTGCCGCCGCTCGTCCCCGGCCAGAGCGCCGTGTCGTGCCTCGTGCAGGATCCGCTCGACGGCTCGGTGCTGCTCGCCATGAGCGGGACCGTCGCGGAAGGGCAGGGCGGCGTTTACCGCAGTCGCGACGAAGGCATGACATGGACGTGGGAGGGCGCCGGACTTGCGGCGTCCGCCGGGTTCGACTACGGCATCAACCACTCGCAGGGGGCCTGGCCGAGGCTGGCGGTGTCGCCCGACGGCTCCGCCATCACCGCCGCGCGGGAGGGCGACGGCGCGATCCTCGCGCGGCGCGCGGGCGGGCAGGTCTGGGCAAGGACTGCCGCGAAGGCGCCGGACTGGCGCAAGTATCCACTGGCGGCGGACCCCTTCGCTCCCGGCCGCTTCCTCCGCGCCGGCGGCGGAAAGCCCGTCATGGAATCGACCGACGGCGGCGAGACCTGGCACGAATACGTGCCGCTGTCGGGGCTGGCGTGCGGCGGCATCGCGTTCGACCGGCACGTGCCGGG
The DNA here is from genome assembly GCA_017450425.1 of Kiritimatiellia bacterium. Taxonomy (GTDB): domain Bacteria; phylum Verrucomicrobiota; class Kiritimatiellia; order RFP12; family UBA3636; genus UBA3636. Next base: position 3,267 of record JAFSUV010000066.1, on the reverse strand, counting down.
AAGCGTTGCGTTCGGATGCCGGGACGGACTTTACGTCTCGTCAGACGGCGGCGCCTCGATTCGGCGCCTCAAAGGTGGCCTCGCCGTTCCGTCGGGGCGGTCGCGCGTCATCGCCCTCGACCGGGGGCGGCTCTTCTTCCTCACCAGCGGCAGCGGCGTCTGGCGGATGCAGCTGCAATAACGTCTGCGTCGCCGCCAAGACAGCGGCTTGCCTGTCTCCAAGGGAAAATTTTTCGTCGATTGAATAAAAACGCCGTAGGCTGGAATAAAATATATTGAGGTGGCCTTCTGCCCCCGAAGTCTGGCTGGCGCTATGACGATCGTCGAAGAATTGAGACTCGACCGCGAAAGCGGTGCAAGGCGGCTTTGCCGAACGCGGCGCGGGAATCGAGCTCAACATGTCGAGCTTCGACGGCAACCCCCGGCGCGGCGTCGCTCCGGACGACACCCTCCGCCTCTTCCGCATGGCGAAGGACGAAGGCTGCCGCTTCTACCTCGCGAGCGACGCCCACCACCCCGGCGAGCTTTCCCTCGTGCCAGAACTCGCCCCGGCCGTCGTCTCCGCCCTCGGCCTCGACTCCCGCCACCTCTACCGCCTGCCGTAGGCCCCGCTTGCGCACGTCCTGCGCTACGACGCCGGCTCCCTTTTCAAAAGCTCAAAAATGCCGGAATATTGACGTGGAGACAGGTCTGTGAGATAATGGCCGGCCATGAAGTGCGAAATATGCCATTTGCACGACGCATCGCGCGTCATGAAGCGACCCATCGACGGTGTCGAGTCCGAGCTTTACGTCTGCGACGAATGCGCCAGAACCGCCGCCACGCCGTCGAGCGTGCCGGAAAGCAGCCTTCCCGCCGGAGTGCCGCGTTCCGTCACGGACGTGCTCTTTTCCATGGGGCTTCCGGTTTCGTCCGCCAAGGACATACCGAGCGCCGTGTGCCCGGTATGCGGCCTGTCGCGCGGCGATTTGCGGGAAAAGCGCCGTCTGGGGTGCCCCCACTGCTTTGAAGTGTTCGGCGCCGACATCAGGACTTTCCTTTCCGAGCAAGTGCCGGTCGGCCCTGCCGCCGGCAATTCTCCGGTCGAGGCGGTTTGCGGCCGCGAAGTCGCGAAGACGCGCGCCGATCTCGACCGGGCGGTGGCCGAGGAGCGCTTCGAGGACGCAGCCCGGCTCTCGCGGCATTTGGCGGAATTGAAGCGCGAAGAGCCGCGCCCCCGCACTGATGAGTAGGATCGGCAGGCGGTTTTCGCGGGGCGACTGGGTTTCGCACCTCCCGTTTTCCACCATCGTGTTCCACCGCACGGTGGCGCTTTACCGCAATCTCGAAGAAACGGTTTTCCCGGAGCGCGCGACACCGGCCGGGCTTGAGAACTCGAAGACACGTGTTTTCGACGCCATCGCCGCAGCCGGAGCGTCGGCGCGCAAGGCCGCGCGCTTTTTTTCAGACTCCCCGCCGGCCATTTTCGAAAGCGGCGCCGGCCATCCGCCGCACGGGTATTTCGACGGTCTTCCGATGCCTTCGGACATGGACGCTTCGCGCTGGAACGCCGCCTCTTTCGCCGACATGGGCGGCGGCGCCGTCACCGCCGTTGTCAACGCCGAAGACCACCTCGCCCTGTTCGACAGATCCAACGCGCCGTTTTCGCGCCAGTGGCGCACCCTCGACTCCCTTGCGGAAAAAATCGGCAGGATCGCGCCTTTCGCGAAGTCCGAAGAATACGGCTACCTTGCGGCGAACCCGGATCGCGTCGGCACCGGCATGGAGCTCTTCTGCGACTTTTCGCTGTTCGGGCTTTGCGTGTCGCGCGAGATCGAGCCGTCCCTCAACGCGCTTGAACGGATCGGCTTCGAGGCGCGGCCGGTTTTCGAGCCGCCGCAGGACGACGAAGAGTCCGCCTTCGACGCGCCGGGTTGCCGCTACTGGATACACTCCGCCCGCGACGCCGGGACGGAGGCCGACATCGTGGGGCGCATGGATTCGGTGTGCCGCGAGCTCGCGCGCCAGGAGCAGAACGCCAGACTGCGGCTCATCGAGACGCGCTCGCCGCAGCTGGAGGATTTCATCATGCGGTCGATCGCCGCAGGGGCGTTCGCCTCGTGGATGTCCTGGGGCGAAGCGGTTGACATCTCCCTGGCCATCCTTTTTGCCGAAGACGCCGGTCTGCTGAAACTCGATTCGCGGCTTCGCGAGAAAATCGCGGCCGTGCCGGAATCGCTGTCCGACTCCGTGCTTGCCGGCCAGGCCGGAGACGGCGCCGATCTGAAGGCGGTCAGGGCCCAGCGGTTGAAACCTCTGGCGCTGCCCATCCTCGAAGGCGTGATTCGCTGAAAGCGCGCGCAAGTGGCAAGTGATAGAATCTGGAGCATCGCAACTCAATCCAAAAAGACAAAATACAGGTCGCAAAAATGCTTGACATAAAGAAAATCCGCGAAAACCCGCAGGGCGTCAAGGACGGTCTGGCCGCCCGCGGCGTGGACGGCGCCGCCGTCGATGAAATAATCGCCCTCGATGGCGTCCGCCGCGAGAAGACTGCAGCCCTCCAGGCGCTTCAGGGCGAGCGCAACGCGACGTCGAAAAAAATCGGACTGGCGAAGCGGGCTGGCGAAGACACCAGCGCGATTCAGGCCGAGATGCGCACCCTCGGCGACAAGATCGACGCGCTCGACCGCGAAGTGTCGGCCGTTGACGAAAAGCAGCGCGACATCCTGCTTTCGCTGCCCAACCTCCCCGCGCCCGGCGTCGTGCCCGGCGGCAAGGAGGCGAACGAAACGGTGGCCGTCTGGGGCGAAAAGCCGAAGTTCGACGGCTTCGAGCCGAAGGATCACATCGAGCTGTGCGCCTCGCTCGGTCTCATCGACTACGACCGCGGGGTGCGCATGGGCGGGAACGGGTTCTGGCTGTACCGCGGCGACGGCGCGCGGCTCGAATGGGCGCTCCTCAACTACTTCGTGCAGGAGCACCTCAAGGACGGCTTCGAGTTCATCCTCCCCCCGCACCTCCTCTCCTACGAATGCGGCCTTACCGCCGGACAGTTCCCGAAATTCGAGGAGGACGTGTTCCGGCTGCGGGAAGACGGTTTCGAGTTCCTGCTTCCCACGGCGGAGACGTCTCTCGTCAATCTACACCGCGGCGAAATCCTCGAAGAGAAGGATTTGCCGCTCAAGATGTTCGCCTACACGCCGTGCTACCGCCGCGAAGCGGGCTCGTACCGCAAGGAGGAGCGCGGCATGGTGCGCGGGCACCAGTTCAACAAGGTCGAGATGT
>JAFSUV010000065.1 GCA_017450425.1 Kiritimatiellia bacterium | reverse complement strand
TGGCGGCCGGCAACTGGCGCGCCCCATACGGCCCGGACAATTTCCTGTTCCAGGTGCCGGTGAAAAAGGGGCGCAACGTCATCGCCGTCACGCTCTTCACCGGCGCTGGCGGATGGGCTTGGGGCTGCAAGGCGGCACCCGGAAAAACCTTTGCCGACGCAGCGGCGAATTTGGAGGAAGTCCGCGAGAAGATCGACAGCGGAGACGCGTTCAAGGTCGAAAAGACTTTTAAAAAGGGCGCCGTCCGCCTTACGGACGCTTCGCGCGAATACGCGCTGGAGTTTCTCGGGATCAGGAGCGACATCGACCTGCGCAGCGACTTTGAATGCGCCGGCATGGAAGGTTCGCCCTTCGGCCCGCAAGTCGAGTGGTTCCACTACTCCTCCGGCTGCTACTCCAGTATGGCCACGAAATTCGGCCGCGACGCCTTCACGGAAGTGTTCCGCGTTTTTCTCGACGAAAGGAACTACCCGATCGACTTCCACTGCATCGCGGGGCAGGACCGCACGGGCGCCGTGGCGTTCATAATCAACGGGCTGCTCGGCGTACCGGAAGAAGACCTCTGGCTCGACTGGGAAACCACCGGCTTCTGGAACGGCAGCGCCAAATTCAACCACGAACGCCTCTTCAAAAGGCTGCTCGCCGTATTCGACGCCTACCCGGGCGAAACGGTGAACGAGCGCATCGAAGCGTACGTGCTTTCGCTCGGCTTCACGAAAGCCGACATCGAAAAACTCCGGTCGATCATGCTGGAGTAGCGACGCCGCCGGGGCAGGAGGACGCGCCGGAAGGCGCCGGACAGGCCCGGCGCTTTCCGGCGCGGTTGAAATGGGCTTTGGGAGTTGATAGAATCGCGGTTCGTTTCAACACAAGGACGTTTTTCATGAAGCTTCCGGTTTCCTGGCTTGCCGAATACATCGACATTTCCGACATGTCGGTCGAGGAACTCGCCGACCGCATCACATTCGCCGGCATCGAAATAGAAGGCATTTCGCGCGTCGGCGCGGACTATTCGGGCATCTGCGCCGCGCGCGTGGAGTCGTGCGAGCCGCACCCCGACTCCGACCACCTGCACGTCTGCCGCGTTTTCGACGGCAAGGACACGCTCCAGGTCGTCTGCGGCGCCCCGAACTGCCGCGCCGGCCTCGTCACCGCCTTCGCCCACGTCGGCGCGACGGTGCCGGAAAACGGAGCCGTCCTCAAAAAGGGCAAACTCCGCGGCGTCGAGAGTTTCGGCATGCTCTGCTCGGGCCGCGAGCTTTCGCTCTCGTCCGACCACTCCGGCATCATGGAACTGCCGGAATCGGTCGCGCCCGGAACGCCAGTCGAGGGCTTCGCCGAAGTCGATCCGCCGGAAACGGTCTTCGACGTCGAGATCACCTGGAACCGCGGCGACTGCCTTTCCATAATCGGCATCGCGCGCGAATTCTCCGCGATCCTCGGCCGTCCGCTCAAGCTTCCCCCAGTCGATTTCCCGGTCTTGCCGGACAAAACCGCCGCCGACTTCTGCTCGGTGACGGTCGAAAACGCCGCGGCCTGCCCGGCCTACACGGCGCGCGTGCTGCCGCACGTGGAGCGGCTGCCGTCGCCCAAGATCATGCGCCGCCGCCTGGAGCTTTGCGGCATGCGCTCCATCGATGTCGTGGTTGACGTCTCCAACTACGTCATGCTCGAGTGCGGACAGCCGCTGCACACGTTCGACTACCGCCGCGTCCATGACGGCAAGATCGTCGTCCGCAACGCGCACGAGGCGGAAAAGATCAGAACCCTCGACGGCCAGGACCGGACGCTTTTGCCTTCGATGCTCCTCATCACCGACCCCGAGGGGCCGCTCGCCGTCGCCGGCGTCATGGGCGGCGAAGGGTCGGAAATCGAGCCTGACACGTCTTCGGTGCTCCTCGAATCCGCTTCGTTCACGGCGCCGGGCGTGAAGGACACGGCAACGGCGCTCGACCTGCACACCGAGTCTTCGCACCGCTACGAGCGTGGCGTCGATCCATTCCTTTGCGACTGGGCGAGCCGCCGGGCGTGCCACCTTCTCGTGAAATACGCCAATGCGACCGTCGCGGAGGGGTGCGTTGTCGCCGATTCCCGCGACCACGCGCCGCGCCGCATCCCGCTCCGCTTCCGCCGCGCCGTCGAAACGATCGGCATGGACATCCCGCCGGAGCGCCAGATCGCGATCCTCGAGTCCCTCGCGTTCAAAACCGTCGAAAAGGACGCGACCCGCGCCGTTTTCGAGGTGCCGTCCTACCGCCTCGACTGCACGGACGAGTGCGACCTCATCGAGGAAATCGCGCGCATGAACGGTCTGGCGGCGCTGCCGGACGTCGTGCCGGCCTCCCAGGTCGTGCCGGGCGCGGACGATTCGCCCGCGCGCGCCGCGACCGAATGCCGCCACGCGCTGGCGGGTCTCGGCTTCAGCGAAGTGATGAACTACTCGTTCACCGCCCCGGCCGTGCTGGATCTCTTCTTCGCCTCCCAGGCCGAGCACCGCATCCGCATCCCCAACCCCGTAAGCGCCGACCACTCGATGCTGCGCGATTCGCTCGTGCCGCAGGTCTTTTCGACGCTCGCCTACAACGCCACGCACGGTGTCGCGACGGCGGCGGTGTTCGAGATGGGGCGCGTCTTCACGATGGGCGACGGCAAGCCGGTCGAGGACGACCGCGTGTGCGCGGCGGTGATGGGCTTCGCCGGGCGCGACGGCACGGACCGGATGCGCAAGGTCGAGCCGCGCGAATCGCTCTCGTGGCTCAAGGGCGCTCTCGAAGCGCTCTGCGAAAAAATGCACGCCCCGGCGCTGCGGCTCGAAGCGCGCGACATGGACGGCTTCGAGCCGGGACTTGCGGCCGTGGTGTTCATCGCGGGCCGCCCTGCCGGCGTTTTCGGCCTCGTGAAGGCCGAAACCTGCCGCAAACACCGCATTTAGTCGCCGGTCGCGGTGTTAGAGATTCGCCGCGCGCCGCTCGTCGCCAACGTCTTCCGCGTCGCGAAGGCCAAGGACGTCCCGACGCGCCCGGCGGTGGAGCGCGACATCGCGCTCGTCGCCCCCTCCGGCGTCACTCACGAAACAATCGTGAAGACGATCCGCAAGGCCGGCCCGGCGTTCCTCGAAGACGTGTCGCTCTTCGACATCTTCTGCGGCAAGCAGCTCGGCGAAGGCAAGACTTCGCTCGCATACCGCCTGCTCTACCGCGCACCGGACCGCACGCTCGTGGACGACGAAGTCAACAAGGCGCACGACGAGGTGAAGAACGTCCTTCGCAACAAACTCGGCGTGGAAATCCGCGATTCGTGAGCGGCGGGGACTTTGCGGAAACAGCCGTCCGGCCCCGCCGGATAGGCGTACTCGGCACCGGCCTCATCGGAGGATCGCTGCTTCTCGCGCTGCGTCGGCTCCTGCCGAACGCCGAATTGCGGGCGGGCGCCCCGTCGGAAACGACCCGCGCGGCGCTCGTCGCGCGCAAGGCCGCCGATGTCGTGTTCGATCCGGGAAAGACCCCGGCGCCGGAGGCGCTGTCCGGCTGCGACCTTGCCATCCTGGCCGCGCCGCCCGCCGCAGTCGTGGAGACGCTGCCCTCGCTGAAGGGAGCGGACATCGGACTCGTCGTGGATGTCTGCTCCGTCAAATGCGAAATCATGGCCGCAGCGCAAGGACTCGGCAATTTCCTCGGCGGCCACCCGATGGCCGGCACCGAAAACGCCGGCTTCGCCGCCGCCGACGCCGACCTTTTCCGCAACGCCGCGTTCATCGTATGCAAACCGCCGGACTTTTCCGTCCCGGCGCCTGTTTTCGAGTCGTTTCTCGGCCTCGTCGCCGACCTTGGAATGCGGGCGTTTGAAATGACGGCCGAGGAGCACGACAGGCGGCTCGCCATGATTTCCCACCTGCCGCATGTCGCCGCGTTTGCGCTCTCGCTGTGCGCGGCGGAAACGGGCGACCCCGTGCTCAAAAACCTTGTGGGCGGCGGCTTCCGCGACACCACGCGCATCGCGGCCTCTTCGCCGGAACTCTGGGCGGACATCCTGCGCGCCTCCCCTTCCCTGCCCCGCGTGATCGACGACTACATCGGTGCGCTCGCGCGGTTGCGCGGCGCGATCGCCGCGCCGCGCGGCGACCGGCGGCAGGATGACCTGCAAACCCTGCTGGCGGCTGCGGAGAGCTACCGCCGCACGATACCGGAAGGGCTGAACCGCCGGAGGCGCTAGCCGCCGCCGAGCTTGGACAGTTCGGCTTCGAGCCGCACGTCTTCGCTGCGGGCGGCAAGGGCGTCGAGCAGCTCGTCCATCGCGCCTTCCATGACCCTGTCGAGCGAATAGAGCGTCAGGTTTATGCGATGGTCGGTCAGGCGGTTTTGCGGAAAGTTGTACGTCCTGATCCGCTCCGAACGGTCGCCGGAGCCTATCATGCCGCGCCGGGCCGCGCCGATTTTCGCGGCCTCCGCCTCGCGCTGCGCCGCAAGGAGCTTCGAGCGCAGCACCGACATGCACTTCTCCTTGTTCTGGTGCTGGGAGCGCTCCTCGTCGCTCTGCACCACGACACCCGTCGGCAAATGCGTGATCCGCACCGCGGAATCGGTCTTGTTCACGTGCTGTCCGCCGGCTCCGCCGGAGCGGTAGGTGTCGATCCTCAAATCTTCCGGCCTTATCTCCAAATCGTCCTCTGGCTCGGCCTCCGGGAAAACCGCCACGGTCGCGGCAGACGTATGGATGCGGCCCTGCGCCTCGGTTTCGGGCACGCGCTGCACGCGGTGGCCGCCGCCTTCGTGGCGCAAGGCGCGATACGCGCCGTCGCCCTGCACCGAAACGGATATTTCCTTGAAGCCGCCGAGTTCCGACGGCGCGGAGTCAAGCGTCGAAATCTTCCAGCCGCGCGCATCGGCGTAGCGCGAATACATGCGCAGCAAATCCCCGGCGAATAGCGCGGCTTCGTCTCCGCCCGTCCCGGCGCGGATTTCGAGGATCGCGTTGCGGTGTTCGTCCGGATCCGGCGGCAGGAGCGCGATCGACAGCGCCTTTTCCGCCGCGGGGAGAGCCGCTTCGGCCTCGGCCAGTTCCGCTTCGGCCATCTGCCGCAAATCCTCGTCGGCGGCGGGATCGGCCGCCATCGCCTTGTCCTCTTCGATCCGGTCGAGCAGGGAGTAATACTCGGTGGCCCGCTCCTGGAGCCTTCCGAGAGAAGCGTGCTCGCGCACGATTTCGCGGTACTTCCTTTGATCCGACGCGATCTGCGGATCGGCAAGAAGAGCCTCTACGGCGCGAAGGCGCGAAAGTATCGATTCGACTTTTTCCTTTTCAATCATGGTGCGCGAAATGATAGCACTTGCCGCTCGTCGCGGCAACTTGAACTTTTCCGGCAAACGCCGTAGATTATCCCGCCGTGGACAACGACAGAAAACTGATACACAAGGGCGGTGTTTTCAACGCTCGCGTTTACCGGATGGCGGATTCCAGCGGCGCCGAATGGATCGAAAAAGACTTTTCGGCGTCTCCGTGGCTCGTGCGCAACACGGTTGGAAGGTTTCTCACGCTGCGCGAAGCGCTGATACTGCGGTATCTCGAGCGGAAGACCGACGCCTCCCCCGCCGGTGCGGTGCGCGTCTCGGGGTATTGCCTGCGCGAAGCGTTCATCCGCGGCGAATCGATGCGCGACCGGTCGGACCGCGCGAACGACGCCGGGGTGGACCCCGCGTCGGGCACGCTTTTCAAACGCGAGTTCTTCGACTCCCTCGAAGAAAAAGTCCGGGCGGTCCATCGCGCGCGTTTCGTCCACCTCGATTTGCACAACGCCCGCAACGTGATGATCGCCCCCGGAGAAAATCCCGTCATCGTCGATTGGCAGTCGGCGCTGCCGACTTTTTTGCTGCCGGGGCCTTTGCGGCGGGCACTTGAACGGATAGACCTGGCCGGAGTCGCGAAATTCCGCGAAATGTTCCGTCCGATGGACCTGACGGACGCGGAAAGGCGTTTTCTCAGGCGTTCGAGATTCCTGCGCAAGCACTTCTGGCTGCCGCGCCTTCACAAATAGGCTCCGGCCCGCGAAGGGCCGGAGAGAGGACGCTCAGCACGTCGCGCCGCTTTCATTCACGAAGCGTACGGAAAGCGCGCCGTCGCCTTTCATCGACACTTCGCCGAAAACAAACGTTTTCGCGCGCCTGTCAACGCGCGACGAACAGACGACAGGGCACGGGACGCCGTTGTCGTCGTGCGGACCGCCCGGAGGCTCCATCCAGCACTCGTGCAGGTGCCCAGTCAGCATGGCGTGCGGACGCAGCCGCGAAAGCATGCGGCACCAGCGGCGGAAACGCGCCTGCTCGATGTCGAACGGCGGAGGGAGCCTGTGGCCGAACGGGTTGTGGCACACGACAATGCGCCAGACGGCATCGCGCGGCGGGCCGCGCCGCACGACGCGCCGCAGCCATTTCTCCTCTTCCTCCCGGAACGATTCGCAGCACACGGTGTTGCCGTATTCGGCATTGCTGTCGGGCTTGTCCTCGCCGGTGTCCATGACGATCCCCCAGACCGGGCCGAGCCGGAATTCGTAATACGAGCGACCGCAGTCCGTCGGCGTAAGTTCCGCGTATTGCTCCGCGAAAACGCCGCGCAGGTCGTGGTTGCCGCGCGCGAAGACGCACGGAAAAGCGCCGCCCGTCGCGCGGCCCGCGATGAGGTGCGGCACGGACATCTTTTCCGGCGGGTTTCCGCAGTCTTCGGGTATGTCGCCGCAGAGAACGAGCATGTCCGGCTTGCGCCGTAGCGAGAGAAGACCGGCGACGGGTTCGTCAACGAGGCTGTGCGTGTCGGCCACGTTCGCGATGCGCAGGGTGCCGCCCTTCGGCGCGACCGGACGGAACCCCTGCACCGTGAAGCGCTGCACTTCGCCTGTTTTCGTGAAATACGGCTCCCGCTTTTCTATCGGACGCAGACAAACCGTATAGGTGCGCGACCCGTCGAGGTCGCGCTGCGGCACGGCAGCCGAATGAACGGACCGGCCGGAGCGCAGGATGCCGTTTGCGTGGTCGAAATGGATCCGTCCCGCGCATTCCACCCACATGGTGCATTCTGCGGTCACGGGAACGAATATCTGGTATTCCCGCCCTACGGCGTAAACCGAAGGCGGTGCGGCAAAAAGAGGGGGATGTGTTTTCACGGGTCAACATGATACACCCCGCCAATCCGGCGCGCAACATCGTGACAGCCGGAAAGCGCCAGTTGACTTTGGGGATCAGCGGCGGAAGCCGTCGAGGAGGGCGCGCTTGCGCGGAGCGGCGGCGGCGAGCGTCGCCACGCGCCATCCGCGCGCGGCGGCGAAGCGGCGGATGCCCGCCAGCTTCAAAACATGGTGTTCGCGCCACGCATCGTAGTTGGCGTAGAGGATCGTCCCGCAAACCGTCTGCGCGGGGCGCGTCATCGGGATGCGTTTTCGACGAGGCCCTTGAGGTAGCCGATCGCAAAGAGGCGGCCTGTCGCGCCGTAGCCGTCGCGGGCATCGGCCGCGCCCATCGCCGGCACGTGATCCACGCGCACCGGAGTGTCGGACTTGAGATGCGTCTCGTAGAGGCGCACGAGGCGCGCCATGTCGAGCGCCCCGTCGTCGTGGAAGGTTTCGCGGAAACGCACGGCAGTGCCGCGCGCGTTGCGGAAGTGGACGAAGAAGATGCGGTCCTTCCAGCGCGGGACGAGCGAATAGACGTCCTCCCCCATCATGGCGAAGGTGGCCTGGCAGAAGGTGGCGCCGAGGCACGGCGACGGCGCGAGCGCCCAGGCCCGCTCGAAGGCGGCGGCGCTCACGAGAATGCGCGACACCGGCCCCAGACGCGGCAGCGGCGGATCGTCGGGGTGGAGCGCTATTTTGACGCCGTGCCGCTCGGCGACCGGCACGGCGGCGCGCAGAAAGACCGCGAGGTTTTCCCAGAGTGAGGATTCCGACACCGCCGGCGTTTCCGCCGGCGCGCGAAACTCCGCCTCGTCGAAGCCGGTGACGAGCGCGCCGCCGCGATCCGGCAGATCCTGCCGGGTGCGGGTCCAGCCGATCGCGGCCATGAAGTTGGCGCAGAGGACCTTCAGCCCGAACTCCTCCATGATGGGGAACATGGCGAGCGCCTTTTCGATGCATTCGTCGCGCTTTTCGTCGCCGAGCTTGATGTGGTCGTGAAGCGCGTTTGGAAGCGGCTCCACGACGAGCGGCGAAATCCCGGCGTCGCGGAAGCGGTCAACGACGGTGCGCCAGTGGGCGCGGTTCGTCGGGTCGAAGTCCGGCGTTTCCGGGAGGCGGATCGTGCCGTGCCCGACTCCGCACTGCAGCGCATAGTCCCACGTGAGGTCACGCGGGGAGCGGAAGTAATCGGTGATGATCATGCGTCGCTCCCGTGTTCGGCGAGTGTGGTGACGTGCGTCTTCATGCGCCTAATCATACACCATGTCGGGTGCCATGGCAAAGAGGGCGCGCAGTTCGTAGGCGTCGAGCAGGATCTCGGAGGGCATCTCTTCGCCGGTCGTGGCGTCGATGAGGCCGGGCGGGAGCGCGATTCGCTGCGGCTCGGAACCGGTGTTGAGCGCGTAATACCAGCGAACGCCATCCACGACGGCGGTGCGCAAGATGGCCTTGGTTGCGCAGGACGGAGCCTGCGCATCAGGATGCTGTGCCTGCGCATCAGGATGGAGGGCCTGCGTATCGGGATGCTGTGCCTGCGCATCCTCGAACTTCACGGCCGGGAGGGCGCGGAAGTGGCGCATGAAGGGTGCGAGCACCTCTTCGGTGCCGAGCGTGCTTACGAGGAACCCGCCTTTCGCGAAGGCGAAAAGGTCGCCGTG
>JAFSUV010000064.1 GCA_017450425.1 Kiritimatiellia bacterium | reverse complement strand
TCGCCGCGTCCGTCGCGCTCGCGCTGCCGCCGGCGCATCGGCTCGTCGTTCTGGTGTTTCTCGCCTGTCCGTGCTCCACCGCGAGCTATATCATGGACAAGGCCATGGGCGGCGACGCGGAGCTTTCCGGCGCGGCGGTCGTCCTGTCCACGGCGCTTTGCGCCCTCCCTGCCGCGCTTGCCGTCGCCGCCGCCGGTTGTGCGTAGCGTCAACCGGGAGCGCCGCCGTCCCGGCGGCGCTAGCGCAGACGCCGGAGCGCCTGGTGGATGAGCCATGCGGCCGATGAGGCGAAGCCGTGATCGAGGCTCGAATCCGGCGAGAGGCTTTCCCAGAGGGTGCCCGTGAGATCCGCCATCGGCGCAAAGAAGGCGCGGCATTCTTTGAGAACCTGTTCGGGCCGGCCGTGCCGCAGCAGCAACTCCAGGCGCATGTAGGCGCCTGGAATCGCATTGGACGGCGTGACGAAAGGCCAGACGCGCGCCGCGTCGCGCGACGGGCCGAACTCGGCGCACAGCTTTTCCCAGAGTGCCGGATGCGACGATGGCGTCGCCGCGCCGAAGTAGAATGCGTAATACTGCCCGGTTTCCGTGACGTGGCCCGGGAGGCGCAGTGCGCCGGAATCGTCGCGCAGGGCGTTGTCCTCGAACCATTCGCCGTTCCAGGCGAGGCGCGCGGCCTTTTCGCGGATGGAGGCGGCCTTTCCGGCGAGGTCGGGCTTGCCGAGGAGCGCCGCCGCGGCGTCCAGCGCCGCGGCGTAGAGGAAGTTCGAGGGGGAGTTGACGCCGCTTACGTGGTCGCGGTCGTTGCAGGCGCTCCACTCGACGAATACCCAGCCGGGCACGTCCTCCAGCAGTCCGTCGCGGCCCTCCAGCGAGGCGAAGTAGCCAAGCAGCGATTCGACCTTGGCGCGCGATGCGGCGACAACCGTATCGTCGCCGGTGCGGCCGGCGTATTCGCGCAGTTCGAGCAGCCACCACAGGGACCAGTTGGCGATAAACTCGCCTTTGAGAACCTCGGACGGGTAGCACATCGGAACCATGCCGGGCGGGAGATCCGGCGACTGCGGGGCGAGCGCATAATTTTCGAGGAAGGCGCGTTCGACGTCGTTGCGACCGGTGAAGAGCGCCTCCGCACGGCCTGTGAAAAGCGAGTCGAAGAGCCAGCCGGCGCGTTCGCGCGAGGGGCAGTCGGTGAGCAAATCGACGGCGTTCTGCGCAAAGGTTTCGCGCGCGGCGGAGACGATTGCGTCGAGCGCCGCATCGCCGGCAGGCGGCAGCGAGGCGCGCGACTTGTCCGGATTTTCGTAATCGACCAGGCCGAAGCGGCGGATTTCGGCCTCGCCGCCAACGACGGCGACAGCGGCGAAGCGCGCGCTTGTGGGGTTGAAGGAAAGAAGGTCGTAGTCGCCGGGTGCGAGGCGCCACTTCAGAACGCGCGTCCACGAGGCGCGGAAGGGGTTTACGGGAAAGCGGGCGTCATCGGGCGCGCGGACTTCGTCGAAAGCGACGAGAACCGTGGCGCCTGCCGGCGCGGCGGCACGGACGCGCAGCGACAGAAAACCGGTGACGGTGCGGCCGAAGTCGAACATCTGCGCGGGGATCGCCGGGTGGCGCTTGAAGTCGCCGCCGTTCGTCGTTTCCCCCGACGGCGCAGACTGGAGCGAGAGGTCGGCGTCCGCCGCGTCCGGCGCCGCGTCATTGGGGGCGCGGAGTCTTTCCCGCGCCGCGATGTCGGCGGCGCCGACGAGGCGCGCGGCGTCGAGGGCGGAATCGTCCTCCCACTCGTCGGGACGAAACCCTTTGAACCAGCCGTTTCCGACAAGCGTGACCTCGCGGCGCTCCGGCGGCGTTGCAGTGAAATCCGGCTCTACCGCACCGTGCCAGACCGGCGCGCCGGCGTCGTGGAAGGAGAGCGCCGGATATGGGACTGCGCGCGGAAGGAGGCGCGGCAGCGCGCGCTGCACG
>JAFSUV010000063.1 GCA_017450425.1 Kiritimatiellia bacterium | reverse complement strand
CGTCATCCTTGAGCGGCGGAGGAAGCATGCGTAGGTCGGACGAGGCCGGATTTTCGCCGCCCGATTCATCCGCGCGGATTTCATATCCTGTCAGAACTGGTTTTCTGGTGTCCGGGTTGACGGCTACAACCGCCTCGATGTCGCCCTTCCGGTTGTGGTGCTTGTTCCCGCGAACCTCGGTTTCGGATCCGCTTTCAACCGTGTCTGCAACTTTGATCGCGACATCCACGGCGTCGGCTAGGGACGCTCCGTCTTTCACCATCCGTGAATAGACGATGTGGAGAAGCCCGACTCCGCCTTTGATCTTGCCGGACGGCTTCAATGTTCCCGGCGAGCCGATTTCATTGGAGACTTCGCCAAGCGAATTGAGAATTGTCGCGTCTCGCCCATCGGACAAATCGTCAAGTGCATTTTTGGTCTGCTCCGCGAATGCGCTGTACTGCTGCGGACTGACTGCGAACCTCCTGCCGCCGTCGCGGCGCGTGTCGTGCCACTTGCCGTCGAGCCCGCGGTAGCGCCGGGACGGGACGAACTTCCGCCCGACCGCCTCCGGCGAGATCGCCCAGGCGTTCGCGGCGAAGTGCCAGCGGTATCCCGCCTCGTAGATTTCGTCCTCCGTCACTTCGCCTGATGCGGCGAGCGCGGCCATGTCGGAGCGCTGCATCGGGCGGTTCATGCAGAACGCCTCGATGGCGCGGGTAAGCGCCGTGGACTTCGCTTCGCCCGCAAGCGGGCGTTTCGTGGAAACGCCCCTACCAGTCTGGTAGGGACGCGCCCAAGGGCTGGGAAGAAAGAGTGCCGGAATTGCGGGATGTCGGGACATCGCTCCGGGATTTCGGCGGCGGAGCCGCCTTGATCGGGATGTCGCGAGGAAGCGATCAATAAACTCCGCGCCTCAGCCTCCTCTGCGCCGCTGTGTAAAAAATGAAAACAAGGCTGAAATGCAATACAGCCGAAAGGACTGTCCGTACACTTTCCGGCAGCTCCCACCGCCGGGCGCACCATGCGGGCCGCGACGGCGCGCCGGAGGGTTCACTCCTCGGGGGTCTCGTGGTTCTCGCGGCGCCACTGGCGCATGGTGGCGCCGGTGGCCTTGCGGAAGAGCAGGCCGAGGTGGCTCTCGCGCGCGAAGCCCGCGCGCCGCGTGACTTCCCCGATCGGCAGGTTGGTCGAGGAGAGCAGCGTCTTCACCCATTCGAGGCGCTCGCCCAGCAGTTCGTCGCGGATTGAACGCCCAAGGCGCGAGCGGAAGCGCAGCTCCAGGTAGCGCCGCGAACACCCGGCGGCGCGGACGATGTCGCCCACGCCGATGCCGCCGCCCCGCGCATGGCGGCGGATGTAGGATACCGCACGGGAGATCGAGGGGTCGGTCATCGCCGCGTAGCCAGTCGAACTGCGGGTGACGACGGAGAGCGGCGGCAGCGACACGGCGCGCTCGCGCGGCTCGCGCCCGTGCAGGAGGGCGTCGAGCATCTCCGCCGCGATCCATCCGCGCCGGAAGCCGCCCGTGTGGATGCTCGAAAGCGTCGGCGCGGTCGATTCGCAGAGCAGAGGGTCGTTATCGACGCCAAGGACCGCGATTTCCTCCGGGACGCGCAGCCCCGCGACGGCGCACGCCTCCAGCACCAGCCGCGCGCGGGCGTCCATCGGCGCGAAGACGGCCGTGGGCCTCGGAAGCCCCCGCAGGAACGCGACGAGGCGGTTTCTCTCGCCCGGCCAGTCCGTCCGGTCCCTCGCCGTGAAGCGGTCGTACGCGGCGCATCCCAGCCCCGCCGCCGCCAGCGTCTCCTCGAAGCCGCGCCGCCGCGCCTCGCTCCAGGGGTAGCGCCTCGGCTCGCCGACAAACGCGAAAGACTCGTACCCGCGCTCCAGGTAGTAGCGCGCGGCCATCGCGCCGATGGCGCGCGAGTCGCGCCGCACGTAGGGCGCGCCCCGGATCGGGAAGTCCGGCGCGAGCATTTCGTCCCACGGCTCCACGAAAACGACGGGCACGCCAAGCGCCGCGATTTCCGGCGCGTCGGCGCGCGACACGCCGGACACGATGACGCCCGACACTCCGGTGCGGGCGAAGTCGAGCATCCGCGCCCCGGTCCGCCCCTCCTGGAAGTGGCAGAACCACGGCCCGTGCTCCGCGGCGTATTCGACGATGCCGCGGAACGTGGATCGCTGCCCCTTCAGGGCCAGCGAGAAGAGGATGGCGACGCTGGTCATGGCATGGCCCCGGACTCTACGCCGCCGCGCGGCCGCTGTCAAGCGGCCCGTGCGCAAACAGGTTAAAAATAATTCGCAAAGCGGTGTAGTTTTCCAAGCCGGAAAGGGCTAGCATCGGCGGCGAAGGGACATTCCATGCAGCGCGAACCGATTCCCGCCAATCAAACTGTCCGCCGCCCCGCCGGCGGCGGAAACCTCGCCCTGCGCGGCGGCGAATCCGCGGTCTTCGACTTCGGCCCCGAAACTGTCGGCGGCTTCGCGGCGTTCGAGGTTGCATCGTTCTCCCCGGCGCCGGACGGCACCCTCCCCGTGCTGCGCCTCTCCTACGCCTGCCACCCGGAGGGCCTCTCGCCGGACGGCGACTTCACGCGCGAGGAGTCCGCCTACTACCTCCATGTGGACAACCCGGTGCTTCCGGCCAATCCGGGGCGCTTCGAACTCTACACGATCCCGCGCGCCGGGACGTTTGTCGCCCCGCTTCTCCAGGGGCAGCTGCGCTACGTGCGCGCCGCCCTCGAAACGCCCGGCGCCGCCGTGGAAATCAAAGACCTGCGCATCGTCAACGCGGGCGTCCACTCCGACGCCGAGCCAGCCGGCGCGTTCGAGTGCTCCGATCCGGCCCTCGGCGCAATCTGGCGCCTCGGCGTGCGCTCGTGCGCGCTCGCGTCGCTGACGAACCCCGACGGCTGGCGCGTCGTGGTGGGGGCGCTCCTGCCGCGCCGCATGGAGCGCGGCGCGGCCGACGGCTGGTGCCGATTCGTCCCGGACTTCTCCGGGACGCTG
>JAFSUV010000062.1 GCA_017450425.1 Kiritimatiellia bacterium | reverse complement strand
TCCTTGTTGTCCATCGTCGTCACGCGCGGCGACGACATGAGGCGCGCGTTGGAGTCGTTCTGGACGGCTTTGAGGATGAAGTCCGTGTTCCAGTCGAACACCGTGAAGTAGCCGGTCACGCCGCCCGCGCGCGGCACGGAATCGACCGTGGTGAGCGAGGCCGTGGCGAGCGGGGAGCCGGAGCCGCCGCCGCCCGAGGTCGCGAAGGCGAACCCCGGCCCGTTGCGGCCGGAGGAGTCCAGCATCGCGCGCTGCACCCAGTCCATGCCGGTTTCGAGCGAGTCCTTGAACGTGACGGAAACGATCACGGCCTCGATCACGACCTGCGAGAGCTGGATGTCGAGCTTGTCAACGATGGCGAGCAGGTACGCCATGTCGGAGGCGTTCGCCGAGATGATGAGGGAGTTGGAGTGTTCGTCGGCGAGGATCGAGATGTTTTCCGGATCGACGAGGCCGTAGCTCATGCTCGAGGCGGAGCCGCCGGCGGTGCGCCCCCCGGCGCGGGCGGATTCGCCTTCCGCCTTGCCGCCGTCGCGCGACGAGCGGACTCCGGGCTTGGCGTCGTCGTCGGAAGTCTTCGATTTGCCGATCCAGTCGTTGAGGAGCGAAGCCATGTCCTCGGCGACGGCGTGCTCGAGGCGCACCACCTCGAAAAGGTGCTCCGGCGCGGTCGGCACGTCGAGCACCTCGATGAGCTTGTCGAAAAAGACCATGTTCTCCGGGCGCGTGAGGATGATGAGCAGGTTCGTGCGCTCGTCGGCGATGATGGCGACCTTGCCGCGCAGGATGCCCTTGGCGGCGTCCGCGACAAGCGAGGCCACGCTTTCGGGCGTGGCCGGGGCGTCGTCGTCGCGGTCGCGGTCGCGGCCGCGGAACGTGACGCCGGGCGGCAGCTGCCGCCGGGTGACTCCGGGAGAGCCGGTGTTGCGCGACTCCGTGGCGGTCGCGGTCTTGGACGAAGCCTGCGTCTCGTCCGCCTTCGCCTCGTTCACCACCTCTTCGAGCCGCGCCTTGATGTCCACCGCCTTGGCGTAGCGGATCGGGCGGATGTTGGGCTCTTCGCGGGCGACGACCGGCTTGTCCATGTAGGAAAGGATTTCGACCACGCGGTTGACGTTTTCCGCAGAGTCCGTGACGAGGATCGAGTTGGTGCGCTCGATGGTCTGGATCTTCGCGCCCTGGCGCGTCATGGACTGTATGACGGGCTGCGCCTCGTCGATGCCGATGAACTTCAGCTCGATCATCTTCTGCACGACCGCGCCGTTTTCGGGCGAAGGCGCGATCGAGCCGTCCTCGCCGGCGAACTCCGTGGCGAGCGCGTGCTGCCCGGCTTCCGTGGCCGCGATCACCCTCAGGAACGAGTCGCCCTCCTCCTTGCGGACTATCACGTTGTGGTTCAGCACTTCGCGGATCGCCAGCAGGTACTGCTCGTCCGTGAGCTCGTGGTCGGGCGTGGTGCGCAGCGTTATCGTGACCTGCGGCACGTTGGGCGCCTTGAGCACGGTGCGGCCGGTCCGCAGCGCGTACTCCATGATGACGAGGTCGGCGGAGGCGTCCTGGAAGTTGAGCGCGTTCGGCGATTCGTCGTAGGGGATGACGGGCATCGAGCCCTTGCCGTCCGGCTGCGTCACCGCCTTTTGCCGCTGCCCGGCCGCCGCCTTTGCGCCGTTCTGGCCGGCCGGGCGGGTCTGGGCGCTCTTGCTGCCGGCGCCGGGGCCCGCGTTGCGGCCGCGCCCTGGTATGTTCGGGCGGTTTATCTGCGCCGGAACCGGCGCCTGCGGCCTCGACTGCGCGAACGATGCGCCGGCGGCGGCGAGCGCAAGCGCGACAAATGTCGGAAAATTGATTTTCATGGAGTCTGATCCTCGTTGGCTGCGGCGTCGTCTTCCCGGCCCGCGGCGGCGGGCGGCGCCGCGGACGCGGCCTTTTCGCCGTCGTCGGCGCGCATGTACGCGCAGGAAAGGGTGAAGGAACCTTTGAGCCACCCCTGGCGGTTCGGTATTGTCATAACCCGGAGTTCGCGCATTTCCAGCATCGCCCCGGCCGATTCGAGCGCGTGCACGAACCGCACGAACGATTCCAGCGTGGCTTCCCAGGAGCGCACCTCCACCGGCAGCTCGAAAACGCCGGCGACTTCGCTCTCTTCCTTGAGGTCGCGCTGCAGTATCCGCACGCCGTGCTTCGCGGCGGCGTCGTCCATCACCGCGAGCCAGTACGTCTCCACCTGCTCGCCGGGCGTGAACACCGGCATCCTGTCGCGCACCTTTTCGTAGCGCTCTTCCCAGTCGGCGCGGGCGTTTATCAGCTCCTTTTGCAGCGCGAGGCGCGATTCGAGGCGCGACACCGACTGCCGCGCCGAGGCGATTTTTTCGATGCGGGCGCGCAGCGTCGCCCCGACGCCGCCGAAGAGCAGGACGCCGGCCGTCACCGCAAGCAAAACCTGGTCGTGGCGCGAAAGCGGGGTCATTTCGCGGCGCCTCCTTCCCCGTCGGCGTCGGCGAACGCGAGCCGCAGCTGGAACGTCGTGCGCCCCGTGTTGCGGTTTTCGGTCGGCCCGGCCACGATGTCGTTGCGGGCGAACAGGGGCGACTCCTTGAGGCGGTTGGAAAATTCGTACGCCGGGGCGGAGGACCTCGCCGCCGCCTCCACGAGCGCTTCGCGCTTGCCGGAATCCTGCCGGAACATGGTGAGCGTGACGCCCTGCGGCAGCGCCAGCGCCACTTCGCGGAGCACTTCGAGCGGCGACCACGTGCGGTCGGAGTAGCGGTCGATTATCCTGATGCGGCTCCTAAAGCGCGACACCACCTCTTCTTCCGGCTCAAGGCGCACCACTTCCCGCGCAAGCGCCTTTTCGTGCATCCCGAGCGCCGCCGGCCAGCCGAAAAGCGCACCGACGAGCGCGAGCCACGCGACGAACGCCGCGGCGACGCCCGCCACGAAGCGCGCCCTGAATTTGCGCTCCGAGAGCATGCCGCCCCAGGCTTCGGGGAAAAGGTTGCACTGCGCCGCGCCGCCGAGCGTCCTCCGGGCGGCCGCGAGCGCAATGTCGGAGTTGCCCGGAGGCGAGTCGAACTCGACGCCGAGCGTCAGCGTGGCGGCGGCTTCTTCGATCGCAGCGGCGGCGCCGCCTTTGCGGTCGCAAAACGCCAGCAGG
>JAFSUV010000061.1 GCA_017450425.1 Kiritimatiellia bacterium | reverse complement strand
GGCGTAAAGGGCGTCGTGCGCAAGGTCGAGCGCGAATGGGGCTTTGTCATCGTGGAGCTCACGCCCGAAGCGGCGGAGGAAGTCCGCGCGAGCGGGGCGTTTTCGCCCGTCGAGATGATGGTGCGCCGCAAGTCGGCCGCCGGCGAAAAGATCGTGACCCGCATCCAGGTGACGACGCCGCCGAACGAGCGCAACATGGCCGTGGCCGACAACATGTACGGCTGGGAGCAAACCCCGGTCAAGCCCGGCGATGAAGTCGTTTACTAGGCGCATCGGCACCGGCTTTTCCCTTGTCCTCGCGGCGACGGCCCTTGCGGCCCTCGCCGCGGGTTGCGCTTCGATGAGCGACCCCGACAGGAGCGATCTGCCGTGGTCGCAGCACAACGCCTGGGAAGACGCGCCGAATCTCCCGCCATCCATGCTGAACAATCACTGACAATGAAAAAGATCGTCGTTTTCCTCGGCGCTCCGGGAGCCGGCAAGGGCACGGCCGCAGCCGCCGTCGCCGCTTCGACCGGCGCCCGCCACGTATCGACCGGCGCCATGCTGCGCGATGCCGTTTCCCGCGGCACGCCGGCGGGGCTCGAAGCCAAGTCCTACATGGACGCCGGCGCGCTCGTGCCGGACGAGGTTCTCTACAAGATGGTCGTCGAGACCCTGGTCGGCGCGCCGGACGGCGCGACGCTCTTCTTCGACGGCTTCCCGCGCAACCTTGCGCAGGCCGAGGCGCTCGCGCCTCTCGCCAAGGAGGGCGGGGCCGAAGTCGCCGGCGCGATTTGCCTCGATGTGGCGAAGGACGCCCTGCTCGCGCGGCTTGGCGGGCGGCGCACCTGCCCGAAATGCGGCGCCGGCTACCATGTGCTCTCCCTTCCGCCCAAGGTTGAAGGCAAGTGCGACGTCTGCGGCTCCGATCTCGCCGTGCGCGACGACGACAAGCCGGAAACGATCGCCCACAGGCTTGAAATCTACGAAAGCGCCACGGCGCCGGTGATCGGCTTCTACGAAAAGGCCGGCGCCCTTCGCCGCATCGACGCTTCCGGCTCGGCCGCCGAAGTGGCGGATCTGGTGCTCAAGGCGCTCAAGGAAATGGTTTAAGGTCTGTCACGCCCGATTCCCCGAAGGCACCCGCCATGTTCGGTTTCTCCCGCTCCACAGCCGACATCGAGGATCGCGTAAACCGCGTTTACAAGGCGTTCGACCGCACCGCCAGGCGCTACCACTACGAGTTTCGGCGCGTTCCCGTGGTGCCGGGCGCATTGCCGACCGTTGTGCTGCTGGGCAACCACTCCTCCGGCAAATCGACCATCGTCAACGACCTCGTGGGCGACCCTCCGGTGCAGGAAACCGGCGTGGCGCCGACGGACGACGCCTTCACGGTGCTGCTTTTCGGCGAAGAGGAGCGCGAGTTCTTCGGTCCGGCGGCGCTCGGACAGGCGCCGGCGGAGTTCAAGTGCCTTGCGGCGCTGGGGCCGGACTTTCTGCAGCACTTCGCCGTAAAGTTCAGGAACCGGGAGTTTCTGCGCCGCATCCAGCTCATAGACTCCCCGGGCATGATCGACACGCCGTCGGGCACCGTGTCGCGCTCGTACGACTTCACCGCAGCCGTCAGGGCGTTTGCCGACCTGGCGGACATCGTGCTCTTCCTTTTCGACCCGGAGAAGCCCGGCACGACGGGCGAGTCGGTCGATGTCCTCTCCGCATCGCTTCGCGGCATAGAGTTCAAACTGCGGGTGCTCCTGAACAAGGCGGACACGTTCGACTCGATGGAGGATTACGCCCGCGCCTACGGCACGCTGTGCTGGAACCTTGCGCGGGTGCTGGACACCAAGGATTTGCCGCCGCTCTACTCCACGTTCACGCCTTCCACGGCGGCCCGGCTCGCGGCGCGCGTCCCGCTCGATTCCTTCGAGCGCAACCGCGCGAAGATACTCGATCTGGTCCACTCGGCCGGCACGCGGCGGCTCGACTCGGTCCTGGCCGCGTTTTCGGCGGATTTTTCCCGGCTCGCCATCCAGGCGCGCATGCTCGGCGCGATCCGCCGCAGGCTCTTCCGCCGCGGGGCGCTTTCGCTCGCCGCCGGCCTCGGCGGCACGGCGGCGGCGGCCATCGCCGCGTGGATATGGCT
>JAFSUV010000060.1 GCA_017450425.1 Kiritimatiellia bacterium | reverse complement strand
GTCCGGAAAGGCGGCGCGAAACTCCGCAAGGAGCGACGGATTCGAGCGCGGGGCGGCGAACAGAAGCTCGAAGTCTTCGCCGTCGCCGAGCGCCGCCGAAACCGGGTCCTCGCACTTCAGCGCCGCCTGCGACACCGGTATCGATTCTTCACGGATCGCGATCGACACGCGCGACGCCCGCGCCAGGTGCCAGGCCTCGCACGCGAGGCCGTCCGAGACGTCTATCGCGCAGCGTACGCCGTGCCGCCTCAGCCACCGGCCCTCGGCCAGGCGCGGCGCGAAGTCGAAATGGCGGCCGGACTGGAACGACGCGCCGACGGAACCGGTGAGGCAGAGCCTGTCGCCCGGGCGCGCGCCATCGCGGCGCATCGCCTCGCCGGCCGGAACAGACCCGGCGCAAAAAACGTGTATCGACACCGCATCCGCGCACGAAGTGTCGCCGCCGACGATCGCGACCGAGCAGTCGCGCGCCAGGGCGGCCATGCCGTCGAACACGCCGCCGGCGAAGGCGAGCGGGGTCGAAGGCGGCGCGGCGAAGTCCGCGAGCGCCCACCTCGGCGTCGCCCCCATCGCGGCGAAATCCGAAAGCACCCGTGCGAGCGCCTTGCGCCCGATGCGCCGCGGGTCGTCGCCGGGGAGGAAGTGGCGCCCCTCGGACACGGGATCCGATTTGAGGACGAGTCTTTCGCCGGGCGCGGGCGGCTCGACGACGGCGCAATCGTCGCCGACGCCGATGTCGATCCCCGCGCACGCGGGCAGGCGCGTTTTCAACCGGGCGATGAAACCGCGCTCGCCGATCGACTGCAGCGTTGCGGCTACTTCGCCCATTCGAGGACTTCCGGCGGGAGGGGGCCGACGGATTCGACCGTGACGCTCAACGTCTCGTCGTCGAAATCCGGATCCGGCAGTTCCACGACGTCGCCCGCTCTGACGCCGGCGATTTTGAGCGCAAGCGGCGCTTCGCACGAGATGATGCCGAGCGCCCTGTCGAAATCCCAAAGCCCCAGGATGTTGACCGTGCGCCTGGAGCCGTCCGGATACGCGAGAACGACGGACGTCGCGACGCCGGCGGCGTCGCCGGCCTGCGCTTCGGCGTAGTCGAACGGCACCGTCTCCTTGAGTTCCCGCTGCAGCGTCTCCATCCGCGACAGAAGCTGGCGCTCCTTGGCGCGGGCGCTCTCGTACTCGAAGTTTTCCGAAAGGTCGCCGAACTCCCGCGCCTCCTGTATGTCGCGGCGGTTGCGCGGAAGCTCTTCATCGACGAGGTGCGCGAGCCTTTCGCCCCGCTCCCGGTAGGAGCGGGCCGAAGTCGCGTTTTGCGGGGGCGTCTTCGCCATGGCGCGCTAGCCTTTCGTCCAGGCCAGGACTTCCGCGGAGAGCGGGGAAACGGCCTTGACGACAACGGTGCGGACTGCATCCTCGCCGGCCGGGATGGAAACCTCGTCGCCGGCCTTGTGCCCCATGAGCGCGCGGGCGAGCGGAGTCTGGTGCGAAAGGATCCCGAGCTCCGGCGCCGAGTCCCAGTCGCCGAGGATCGAGTAGGTCTTTTCCGCGCCGTCTTCGCCGGCCACGGTCACGGCCGAACCCAGACCGGCGACATCGCGCACGGCGACGCTCTCGAAGTCGAACGCGGAGACGCGCTTGAGGTCGGCCTCCAGTTGCGTCTGGCGGGCCACGAGCTCGCGCTCCTTGGCGCGGGCGCTCTCGTACTCGAAGTTTTCCGAAAGGTCGCCGAAGCTCTTCGCGAACTCGATGTCCTTGCGGTTTTGCGGCATCTCGACGTCGAGGACGTGGCGGAGCGCCGCGCTGCGCTCGCGGTACGAGCGGGCGCTCGTCACGGCCTCGCGGTCGAACGCCTCTTCGCCCGCCTCGGCCGCGACCGGCGCCGCTGCGGCGCCGTCGCCG
>JAFSUV010000059.1 GCA_017450425.1 Kiritimatiellia bacterium | reverse complement strand
GGTTCGGGCGCAGGCGCGGGGGCGGGCGCGGGGACGTGCCGCCCGGTCTGGCCCTGAAGGCCGTCGCTCGTGAAAGCGTAGGAGCGGTCGGCGCCGTCGTCCGTAATCACGAACTCGCGGTAAGTGCCAGCCTTGCCGACGGACGCGGCGTCCTGCACCGGCACTGGCGCCGCGTCGGGCGCGCCCGCGACGGAAACCGCGGCGGCGGGAGCCTTGCCCTCGGCGACGACCGCTTCGGCTTCGCCGGAAGGCACCGCGACGGGCGACACCGGCTTCTCGGCTTCCGGCTCGGCGACGGCGGGAGCGTCCTTCGTCTTCGGATAGTACGAATAGTCGGAAGAGTGGATGGTGCGGCAGCCGCAAGCGGCTACGACGGCCGTGGCGAGAGCGCCGGAAAAAAGCAGACTGGAATTGATTTTCATTGCCGGATTTGCGTAGATGGGTTGACGAAGCGCGATTGCCCCTCAAACGCGGGGCATCATACCCGAAACGCCGGTGTTTTGTCCATGAAAATATTTCCCTGCGCCGCGCAAAAGAGGTCGGGCGGTTGACACACGGCCCGGTTTGGGCGATACTTGGCCTTCGACGCGCATGATCGATTTTTCCGTCCTGTTGGGCGCGGCGCGCCGGAAAAAACGCAAATAGAAAGACCAAACGATGTCCCGTCGCATTCTCATAGCCGGCAACTGGAAGATGAACAAAACCTCCGCCGAGGGCGCCGCCCTCGTCAAGGAAATAGTCGCCGGCCTTCCCAAAGGCAATCTCCCGGAAGTTCTCGTATGCCCTCCGTATCTCACGATTCCGGCGGTGGTGGAGGCGGCGAAGGGCTCGCCCGTCGCCGTCGGCGCAGAGAATGTCCACTGGGCCGCGAGCGGCGCCTACACGGGCGAAGTCTCCACGGGGATGCTCCTCGACGCCGGGCTTACGCACGTAATCGTGGGCCACAGCGAGCGCCGCCAGTATTTCGGCGAGACGGACGAAACGGTGAACCTCCGCTCGAAGGCGGCGGTCGAAGCCGGGCTCGTCACCGTCATCTGCGTGGGCGAGACACTCACCGAGCGCGAGAACGGCGAGACGGCATCGGTCATCGACCGGCAGACGCGCAAGGCGCTCGAAGGCATTTCGGACTATTCGAAGGTCGTCATCGCGTACGAGCCCGTGTGGGCGATCGGCACGGGCAAGACGGCCACGCCCGACATGGCGCAGGAGGTCCACGCCCAGATCCGCGCGATTCTGACCGACATCTACGGCGAAACCGCCGCCGAGTCCGTTCGCATCCTGTACGGCGGCTCGATGAAGCCGGCCAACGCCCCCGAACTCCTCGCCAAGAAGGACATCGACGGCGGGCTCATCGGCGGCGCTTCGCTCAAGGCACCGGATTTCCTCGCCCTCGTCGCGGCCGGAGCCGCCGTTTAGTCCAGGGCGTCCATCACAAAAGACCTTACACCTACGCACCGCCATGATTGAAATAATCATCCGCCTCCTGATGGCCTTAGAGGCCGTGGTTTGCTTGATGCTGATAGGCATCATCCTGCTCCAGCGCTCCAAGGGCCAGGGCGTCGGGTTGTCGTTTGGCGGTGGCGCCGCAGAGGCCGTCTTCGGCGGCCAGATGGGCAACGTGCTTACGCGCACGACCGTGATTCTCGCCATCGTGTTTCTCGTCAACACCACATTCCTTGCGGTTTTGATTTTGAAGCACAGGGGAGTCTCGGCGGACGTGACGGATCGGTTCGAGGAGCCGGCGCCGGACCCGGTTTCCGCCGTCGTCCCGGCCGCAGATCCCGCTGCGGAGCCGGACGGCGCTTTGCTTGACGTGCTGGACGCACCGGCCGCAGCCGCGCCGGAAGCGCCTGTTGAAGCACCGGCCGCAGCCGCGCCGGAAGCGCCAGTTGAAGCGCCGGCCGCAGCCGCGCCGGAAACGCCAGTTGAGGCGCCGGCCGCAGCTGCGCCGGAAACGCCAGTTGAGGCGCCGGCCGAAGCTGCGCCGGAAGCGCCGGCCGCCGCATAGCTATCGATGGCCGAAAAGACACGCATCGTCGTAGCGCGCCTCGTTCGCTTCGAGTTTCTCTCGAAAGGCGGCGAGGCGCTCTCGTCCAGTTCACGGCACGTCCTCGTATCGGAAGTCCACTGGCCGCGCTACACGTACCAGCTGCGCAGCAGCGCAAGGACGCTGGAGATCAAAGGCGCGGTGCGCGAATACGGCGAAAACGACTGGATAGACGCCGTCCTCTTCAAAGAGAGCGTGCAACTGCCTTCGGCCGTGTCGTTTACGCTCTCCGTGCCCGCCGCGCCGGACGTGGTGTCGCGCGTCGTCGCCGCCATCGTGAAGGCGGGTCTCGGCGTAGTGGGCGACGTGGCGCAGGAAGCGGCGCCGACTGCGGGTCTCGGCAAGATGGCCACGGCGCCGTTCGACGCCCTGGCGACCCTTGCCGGAAGCGCGACCGACCCGGCGCCGCTGGGGAAAGCCTCGCTGATTTTCGACGAAGCGCTTCTCTCGCGCGGCGGCGAGCGGACGCTCGAATTTACCGCCGTGCGCGACATTTCCGTACAGACCTCGGCCGCTTCGCCCAACAAGGGGCCAAGCGTGCGGCGGCGCAAAATCGCAGTGCGGAAGGGCGATACGGTCGCGCGGGCCGTGGTCGCGTTCGACGCCATCGGATAGACTTCGCGGAAAGGAGCGCATTGATGATCGACAGCCTCCGGCCTCTGGTTGCTGCGGGCTTGGCTGTCGCCTTGGCGTCAGGTTGCGCGCGCCCGCCGGGCAGTCCGCCGGAGCCGTGCCTGAGGCGCGCCGACACCACGGTGCCGTCCCTCGACCCCGCCCAGGCGTCGAGCCTCGCCGCCGGCCGCGCGGTGGCGCTGTGCTACGAAACGCCGCTGCAGTTCGATTACGCGGCGAGGCCCTACCGCCTCGCCCCGTACGCCTGCATGGAGCCGGAAATTTCGCCGGACGGCATCGAAATCACGCTGCGCCTGCGCGACGACGTCTGGTTCGGCCCGGCGGACTGTTTCGCCACGCCGGACAAGCGCCGCAAGGCGACGGCGCACGACATCGTGTACTCGCTCAAGCGCCTTGCCGACGCCAAACTGGCGAGTCCGGGCTTCTGGCTCCTCGACGGCAAGGTCGAGGGCGTCGCGGCCTTCAGGGAAGCGTCCCGCGACACGCGCGCGCCGACCGACTATTCGCGCGAAATCTCCGGCATCAGGGCGCTCGACGACAAAACGGTGCTGATACGCCTCGTGAAGCCCTCTTCGGAGTTTCTCTGGACTCTCGCCCTGCCTTACGCCGCAATCGTCCCGCACGAAGCGGTCGAAAGGCTCGGCAACGAGAAGTTCGGCGCTGCGGAGGCCGGCTCCGGGCCGTTCCGCCTCGCGGACTGGCGAAGCGGCCATTCGATGCTTTTCGTGCGCCGGGAGGGCCGGAACCCGGAGCGCGACGCCACCCCGGCGCTGCCCGGAAGCGCCGCCGGAGCGGTGCCGTACGCGTCGGTGGAAATACTGTCCATGGGCGACCCTTCCACGCGATGGCTGTCCTTCCTCTCCGGCGCGTTCGACATCGCGGAAAACATTTCGCGCGACGACTGGGACTCCGTCGTCATGCCGGACGGTTCGCTCTCGCCCGCGCTGGCGCGGCAGGGCGTGCGCCTCGCCGCCGCGCCGGCGATGGAGACGACCTACCTCGCCTTCAACATGGAAGACCCGGTGCTCGGCGGCACAAACGCCGCGCTGCGGCGCGCCCTCAGCTGCGCGTTCGATTCAGACGCCTGGCTGTCGCTCAACCGCGGACGCATGGAAAAGGCGACCGGCCCGCTTCCGCCGGGCATCGCGGGGCGGCTGGATTCGCCGCCGCAGTTCGGGCACGACATCGAAAGGGCGCGCGCGCTGCTGGCCGAAGCGGGCTACCCCGGCGGCATCGACCCGAAGACCGGGCGCCGCCTTGCGCTGAGACTCGACCTCGGCGGCACGGACGGTGCGACGCGCGAAAGCGCCGAGCTCATTGCATCGTTTTTCGCCGACATCGGAATCTCCCTGTCGCTTTCCTACAGCGCCTTCCCGCAATTCCTCCGCACCCTCAACAGGCGCGAGGAGCAGATGTTCCTCATCACCTGGGTGGCGGACGATCCCGATCCGGCGAATTTCCTCCAGCTCTTCCTTTCCCGCAATGCGTCGCCGGGCCCGAACCGCTGCAACTACTCTTCGCCCGGTTTCGACGCGCTTTTCGACATCGCCGAAACAGCGCCGGCCTTTTCGCCGGAGCGGGAGGAAGCCTTGGCGCAAATGCAGCGCGAAGTGCGCTCCGAATGCCCGTGGATATTCGTCGGCCACCGCCGCAATGCCGTGCTCACGGGGCCGAGGCTCGACAACTACCTCCTGCACGCCTTCCCCCACGGCATGGAAAAACACTGGCGGGCGAAGGTTCCGGACGCCAGATAGCGGCCTTCGCCGCGCTGCGCCTTCGCGGCGCTACTTGAAGTCGTAAACCGTTTCGGACGGCCGGATGAGACCTTCCTCGCGCGCCACGAGCTCGACATACTCCGGGTCGTTGCGGAAATCGCGCTGCCGGCGGCGCAGTTCGTCTATCTCGCGCTGCAACCCGTCGTTTGCGGCCTTCAGGGCGTCCCGCTGACGGATCAATTCCGCGCGCTCCCGCCACACCGGCGAAAGCCACACGAACGCCGCGACGGCGACGCTCCCCACGAGCCCGATGAGCAATATGGCCTTGATGTAGCGGGACATTGTTTCGCGAACCGCGCACCGGCGCGGCTCGCGCCGCACGGCGGAAAAATGGTGGTGGGTCAACGATTCGAACGTTGGAAGGCATTGCCAGCAGATTTACAGTCTGCCCCCGTTGGCCACTTGGGTAACCCACCTTGAGTTTGACGGAACGAGGCGGAATGTTCGCAAAATCCTTTGGTTAAGTCAAGTAAAATTTTTGCCGTTCCGGACCGTGCGCAGTTGCGCACAGGCGGCGAGGGTGGTATTTTGCGGGGCATGGGAAACGCTAGCGAATCCATCGACGCCACGGCGTGTCTTCGCGGGATGCAGGCCGCCGGGACTCTGGCTTGCGCCACGCGCGGTACGGACGGCGCCCCGCGCGTGCGTTTCCTCTCGGGGCTCCATTTCGAGCTTGACGCCGTCTATCTGCTCGCTTCGCGCGGGATGCCGTTCGCGCGGCAACTCATGCGCGACAACCGCATCCAGCTTCTGGCGGAGGCGCGTCCCGGGGTTTCGATCCGCCTCACGGGGCGCGCCGTGCCGGTGCCGGAAGAGGAGCAGGTGCGGTGGAGGCTCGTCATCTTCGACGAGCGTCCGCAATACCGCGAGCTGTACCCGGCCCTAAAGTACGACGATTCGCTGGTGTTCGCGGTGCGCGACGGGTTCTTCGAATGGCTGGACCTCGTTTCCGACCCGATTTTGCGCGTTTACGTGCCGTTCGGAAAAGGCGAGGTGCAGACTTCGGGCTACAAGATTTCCGACAGGTGCGCCCGATGCGGCACTTGCACGGCGTCGTGTCCGCAGCGCTGCATAGTGCCCGGCGATCCGTTCCGCATCGTTCAGGAGCATTGCCTCCAGTG
Source organism: Kiritimatiellia bacterium (assembly GCA_017450425.1). Classification (GTDB taxonomy): domain Bacteria; phylum Verrucomicrobiota; class Kiritimatiellia; order RFP12; family UBA3636; genus UBA3636. Next base: position 2,140 of record JAFSUV010000059.1, on the reverse strand, counting down.
CGGGGCTTGCGCCGAAACTTGTCCACGCGGGGCGATTTCCGCCGTATGAAGGGCCGGGGCGTCCGATCGCCGCGCCTCGGCGTTGCGGCGGCAGTGGCTCTGGCGGCGTGCGGCGCGGCGGCCGGCGCGGCATGCGGCGGCGAAACCGCAGATTCGCCGTGGTGCGGGCTCTCGCCCGTTCCGGCGCGCGAAAAACCCGGCGAAACGCCGGCGCGCGCCACCCTCTCGCCCATCGGCGAATTCGCGCTCGATGCCGACTCGGCGCCGGAAGGGCTTTCGGGCGTTTCCTGGCTCGGGCGCTCGGACGCCTTTGCGGCGGATCTTTTCGCCTTCGCGGAAGACAGCGGCGGGAGGGTCCATTTCGCGGATGTTTTCTTCGACGCCGCCATCGGCGCGGCGACAGGCGCCGCGTTTCGCGCCGTTTCGACCGTTCCGGGGGCGGTCGATTTGGAGGGCGTCGCGTTCGATTCCGCCGCTTGCGCGCTTTGGCTCTCCGACGAGCAGGGCCCGGCGCTCTTCCGCGCCGCGGTTTCACCCGGCGGCACAGGCGGCGCGCCGGTGCTTGGCGCGCCGTCGGACGAGCGGCGCCTCATCCCGCCGGCGCTGCGCCGGAGCCGCCCCAACCGCTCCCTTGAAGCGCTTTGTTTCGACGACGCGAGCGGCATTCTCTGGACGGCTTCGGAGAGCGCCGTCGAGGGCGACGCGCCGGGCATCGCCAGAATCGCCGCCATCGATCCCGCCACCGGCGCTTCGCGCGAATACACGCTTGCGCTCGAAGAAGCGCCCGGCGCGTACATGCCGTCGCTGCCGCAGCCTTTCACGGGGCTTTGCGCCCTCGCCGCCCTGCCCGGCGGCCGCCTTCTCGCGCTGGAGCGCTCCTTTGGCTACGAAATCGTTGCGGCGGAGGACGGCTCCGCAAAGCAGTCGCTCTGCCGCATGACGCTGTCGCTCGTCGAAACTGAAGGCGCACCGCCCGGGGGCGCGCTGCGCAAAACCGTGCTTTTCCGCGCGCTTTCCGGCGACGCGAACTACGAGGGAATCTGCCTCGGCCCGACGCTGCGGGACGGCGCGAGAGCCGTCATCGCCGTCGCCGACGGCGACGTTTCCCGCCACGGGGCGCTGGAATTCCGGTGGCGCAAATCGGTCGCCGTCTTCAGACTGGACGGAATCTGACGAATTTTTCGCAGGTCTGGAAGCGGTCGAACGCGCAGTCGAGCGCAGCGGCGGCATGCGCGTCGGAAGACAGGACGAACCGCGCGCCGCATCCGCGCAGCGCGGCGCGGAAGCGCTCCGACGGGTATGCGTCGCCCATCCACCCGCGGGAGATCGCGCCGGTGTTGATTTCCACGATTTTGCCGCTCGCGGCGAGCGCCGCGGCCGTTTTTTCGATTTCTTCCAGATACCATGGCGCGTTTTCGTCGAACCACGGCATTTTTTCGTTGTATTTGCGGATCAAGTCCGGGTGCCCGACGATGTCGAAATCGCACTCCCCGGCCATTTGCCGCTCAAGCCGGAAATACTCCCGCGCAAACGCTTCGGCGGAGCCGCCGAAGTGGTCGCGCAGCCCGTCGAAGAACCCTTCCGGCGTGTCATCGACCGGAACCCTCGCCCCATCCGGCGCCGTGACGAAGTGAACCGAGCCGATGATGTAGTCCGGCTTCCAGGTCTCGTAGGCGGAGCGATCCGGCGTCGCCGCGCCGGGGATGAACTCCGCCTCCACGCCGCAGAGGATCCGCAGCCGCCCCTCGAACTCGCGCGCCAGAGCGCGGATTTCGGCGAAGTAGCCGCCGATTTTGCCGGCGGTGAGCTCCCACGGGATTTCGTCGCCGGGGAACATGGCATGCGACGAAAATCCGAGTTCCGCAAAACCCTTTTCGAGGGCGCCTTCGACCATGGCGCGCGCGGTGTCGGCGCCGTCGCACCACGTGGTGTGCGTGTGGTAGTTCGTTTTTGCCGGAGTCGTCATTGGTGCCACGAAGATCTGTCCGCCGGGGCGGTTTTGCAGCCAAGCGCCTTGCGCAGCGCCGCAGCGGCGTAGATGCGCAGCGTCGCGCGGCACGCGCGCCCGTGCAGCGCCCACGCTTCCGGATCGGGCGAGCGGCGGTTGCCACGCCGCGCTTCGGCCGCCAGCGGAAACCCC
>JAFSUV010000058.1 GCA_017450425.1 Kiritimatiellia bacterium | reverse complement strand
GCGTTGGCTGCGGGCGCGAACGTGCCGATGTGCCTCAACGAGTGGCTGCCGTCGCCGTCGCACGAAAAGCTCGGCACCGCGCTGCAGGCGGCGGAAATCGCCGCGATGCTCATCGAGTTCCAGAACGGGCCGGTCGATTCGGCGGCCATCTACGACGCCCGCTGCGGCCTCGGCAACTACTCGCCGCTCTTCAATCCGCTCACCTACAAGCCGCACAAGGCATACTACGCTTTCATGGCCTTCAACGAACTGCGCAAACGCGGCACGGCGGTAGGCGTTTTGCGCGACGATCCCTGTCCCGGCGTCTATTCGGCAGCGGCCAGAGGCGCGGACGGCTCGGTCGCCGCAATGCTCGCCAACACGGGCGCGGAAGAGACACCCTTTTCGCTCCATGTCGCCGGCAACACTCCCACGCCTGGCGCCGCGGCGGTGCCGCCACGCTGGCGCTGCCGCATCGTTGACAATACACGCACGTGGGACGAAACTCCCCTTCCGGCGGCGATGCCGCCTCGCTCGATCATCCTTCTTGCCAATTCATGAAAAGCATCCCCTTCCTGCTGCACGGCGGAGACTACAATCCCGACCAGTGGCGCCACGTACCCGGCACAGTCGATGAAGATTTCCGCCTGTTCCCTCTCGCCGGCATCAATTCGCTGACGGTTGGAATCTTCTCCTGGGCCGCCCTTGAACCGGAAGAGGGCCTCTACGAGTTCGGGTGGCTCGACGAAATCATGGATCGCGCCGCCGCCAGCGGCATGGCCGTGGTCCTTGCGACGCCCTCCGGCGCCAAGCCGAACTGGCTTGCCGCCAAATATCCGGAGGTGCGCCGCATGACGCCGCCCGACGCCGTGCAGGGAGTTCCGGCGCTGCCGCCGGTGCGCGAGCTTCAGCGCGGCCGCCACAACCACTGCCCCACGTCGCCGATCTACCGCGAAAAAGTCCGTGCGCTCAATTCGGCTCTCGCATCGCGCTACGCCAGGCACCCGGCGCTGACGCTTTGGCACGTCTCCAACGAATACAACGGCGAATGCCGCTGCCCGCTCTGCCTCGCCGCATTCCGCGACTGGCTCCGGCAAAAATACGGATCGCTCGACGCCCTCAACGACGCCTGGTGGACCGGATTCTGGTCGCACCGCTACTCGGATTGGGGCGAAATCGAGGCGATCGATTCATCGATCGACGGCCTGGTCATCGACTGGAAGCGCTTTGTCACGCACCAGACCGCGGAATTTCTGCGCGCCGAAGCGGAACCGCTGAGGCGCATCACGCCAGAGATTCCAGTCACCACCAACCTGATGGGCTTCTTCGGAGGACTCGACTACGCGCGCATCGCCCGCGAACTCGACATCGTTTCGTGGGACAGCTACCCGCAGTACCATGAGCGTCCCGGCGAAACCGAACGCACCGCAGCGCTGAACGCGATGACGCATGACTATATGCGCTCTCTCAAGCCCGGAAAGCCGTTTCTCATGATGGAGTCGTGCCCCGGGCCGGTGAATTGGTATCACCACAACCGTCTGCTGCGCCCCGGCCAGCACCGCTTGAAATCGCTTCAGGCCGTAGCCCACGGCTCGGATTCCGTCCAGTATTTCCAGATTCGCAAAGGCAGGGGCGGGAGCGAAAAATTCCACGGCGCCGTGATCGACCACGAAGGCAGCGAAAAGACGCGGATGTTCGACGAAGTCGCGCAGGTCGGGCGCGATCTCGCGGCGCTCGCGCCGGTTCTCGGCTCGACTGTCCGGCCCCGCGTCGCCATCGTTTTCGACCGGGAGAGCGACTGGGCGCTCAACGCCTCGCAAGGGCCGCTTGAAAGCGTCAAGCGCGGTGCCGTCGATGCGCTTCTTGCGCACTACCGCCCGTACTGGAAGCGCGGCATCGCGGTCGATGTCGTCTCCCCGGAGGCCGACCTCTCCCGCTACGCGCTTGCAATCGCGCCGTGCCTTTTCATGCTGCGCGACGGCTTCGCGGACAAAGTCGAACGCTTCGTGGCGGGCGGCGGGACGTTCCTCGCCACATGGCTCACCGGCATAGTGAACTCTACGGGGCTCTGCTTTACCGGCGGCTTCCCGGGTCCGCTCCGCAAACTTCTCGGCGTTTGGGCCGAAGAGACCGATTTTCTCTACGAAGACGAGCGCAACGTCATCGCCGCCGCCCCCGGAAACGCGCTGGGACTTTCCGGCGAATACTCCACGCGCAGCGTCTGCGACGTCGTCCACGCCGAAGGCGCGCAAGTCGCGGCGACATACGGCCGCGATTTCTACGCAGGATCGCCGGCCCTCACCGTGAACCGCTTCGGCAGGGGCGAAGCGTGGTATCTCGCGACATGCGGCGACGACGCATTCCTCGACGCGTTGCACGGAGCGCTCGCGGCGCGGCTGGCTTTGCCGAGGGCGCTTGATTCGGAACTGCCGGAAGGCGTTTCCTCCAACGTCCGCGAAAGCGGCGACGGCACGCAGTTCGTGTTCGTCCTCAACTTCGCATCCGGGCCGCGCACCGTCGATCTTGGAGCAACCCCTCTTGAAAACATGCTTGAAGGCGGCGCGCCGGCATCCGGCCCGGTCGCCATGCCGCCATTTGGCGTCATGGCGCTCCGGCGACCGCGCGCCGGCGCGGCGTCAAATGCGCTTTAGTTCGTATGGTGCGAGCGCGAGCGTGGCGACGGCATCCTCGCCGCCGAAGACGCGGTAGCGGACTGTCTGCGGCGCGTCGGTGAGGTTGGCGGCGAGGAGGACGGTTTCGCCCTTCTCGGTGCGCCACCAGTCGCCGATGACGGCGGGGGCCTCCCAGCGCTCGGTTGGCGTGAGCGCCCAGGCGTCGGTGAAGAGCATGAAGTTCTG
>JAFSUV010000057.1 GCA_017450425.1 Kiritimatiellia bacterium | reverse complement strand
CTGTCGCCGCCGATGCAGACGCCGAGCACTCCGGGGGCGCATCCCGCACCCTGCGCGCGCCACACGGCATCGAGGATGCATTTGAAGACCCCGTTGAGATCGCGCCCGGCGTGGAGCGCCGCATCGGGAAGCGAATACTGGCGCGCCTGGTTTTCGCTCCCGCCTCCCTTTAGGAGGATCGTGGCCTTTTTCGCAGTGCCCTGTTCCCCGAAGCGGAAGTGGAGGCTTGGCGAGCCGCAGCCGATGTTATCGGCCCTCTGGCCGCCGCCCGGCACGGATATCGCGTTGAGGCGCAGGAAGCCGGCGGCGGTCGCGTCCTTTACCGCGTCCAGCGCGGCTTGCCGCAAAGGCGCCGTCGGAGTGCCGTCGGGCAGGTCGAACCAAAAGGTCGGCCACCCTGTGTCCTGGCACGCCGGAACGCCACCGTCGCGGGCGAGTGCGGCGTTTGCGAGTATTGTCGAGAGGGAAGTCGCCGCAGGGGTTCCCTTTGGCTCGACGGACGCCGCCGCTTCAAGCGCTTCGACGACATCGCCGGGTATCGTCGTAGAGACCCGGCGCAATGCGTCGAAAAGGGTTTCGCGGAGCGTCATACGGGAAACACCCAGTACGAGAGGCGGTACGTGCCGGGGTCGATCCTGTATTTCGGGAGCGTGTCCGGCCCGCACGAGCATGTGCCGAGGCCGCGCATGGCGGCGTCGAGGTACAGCGTGACGTCCTTTTCCGGCGCGAGCTCCGACGGGTGCTTCGCCGGGTCGAGCACTTCGTCCGGCAGGTGCGTGGCGTTGAAGCCGAAGTTTTCGCCTTCGGCCTGAAACTGCAGCCCGCGCCCGTGCGCGTCGGTGAGCGTGAGCCACCGCGTGTCGCAGTGGTGGCCGTGCTCCTGCGGCACGATGTAGGGGAAGTACTGCTCCGCGACTGTCGAAGCGAACGATCCGACGATCGCGCCGTCCTTGCGGTCGCAGTACGTTTCCACCGGACCGAGGCCGAACCAGGTGAGGTTTTCAAACCGCGAGGGAAGTTTCATGCGTACCGCGAGGCGCGGCAGGTCGTTCATCCCCTTCGGCACGACGAACACGTGGCGGCAAAGCAGCGCGCCGGTAGGCTCGAGGCGGTAGCTTGCGCGGTGTTCGACCGGCGCGGGGCGGGCGATGACGTTGGAGTCGCCCGCCTTGCCGGAATATTCGAACTTGAAGCCGTCGGACGCCATGTCCGGGCCGGCGGGGACGAAGAGGGAGCGCGTTTCGATCGAAACTTCGCCGCCCTTGCCGGGCGTGAGGGCGAATGCGACGCGCTCTTCGTCCATTTTGTCGAGGCCCAGTTTGCACCAGCGCCCCATCGCCTTCCAGAGGTTGGCGCGGTCGCCGCCTTCGCGGGCCTTGATGCCGTCGTTGTCGGTCGGGGAGCGCCAGAGCGTGAACTCGGGGCCGCCGAGGAGCACGGGCCTGCCATCGACTTCGAGCGCTCCGAGGCTGCCGTTTTCGGCGTCGATCTTCAGCACGACGCGACCGGCGGCAAGGGCGACTGGCGCACCGCCGTCCTCGAGTACGCCGACCTGCGCATCGTCCTTTTCGACGAGCATGAGCGCTCTCGGCAGGTCGCGCGCGGAGTCTTCCGGCAGCGCGAGCGGCATCTGGTCCCAGGCGACCTGGTGGCCTTTCGGTGCCCATGCGGCGGCGTCCTTGAGGGCGGCCGAAACGTAGAGGAACGCTTCTTCGCCGGGCGCGAGGGAAGGCAGTTTCCCCCAGTCCCAGCCGAGGAGTTTCACGTCGGCGGCGCTTTGGGGCGCGGCGCTTAGCGGCGCGACTTTGCCCTTGGCGACGGCGTTGCCCTCGATTTGGACTTCCCACGTCGCGTCAAGCCACTCGGAGGCGGTGCGGAAGCAGTCGCGGTTCGAGACTTCGAGGATGCCTTTCTTCGCATCTTTGAGCGCGAACGCCACCGGCTGCTGCACGTGCTTCACTTCCCACATTTGCGGCTTCGGCGTACGATCCGGATTGACCATGCCGTTGCAGCAGAAGTTGACGTCGTTCGGGAAATCGCCGAAGTCGCCGCCGTAGCCCCAGTCGCCGGTCTTTTCGCGCAGGATGCCCTGCTCGACCCAGTCCCAGATGAAGCCGCCCTGGAGGCCGTGGTGCGAACGGATCGCGCGCCAGTAGTCGGCAAACGCGCCGCAGCTGTTGCCCATCGCGTGGGCGTATTCGCACATGATGAACGGGCGGTCGTCGGGACACTTTTCGACGTACCTGACCATGTACTCGTCGATCGAGGGGTACATCGGGTTGATGACGTCCGTGATGCGGCGGGAAATCGGCGTGCCGAAAATGGACGCGCCCTGATTCCACGAGCCGTGCATCCCGCCCTCGTAGTGGACGGGGCGCGTCGGGTCGGCGGCGCGGATCCAGTCGGCCAGGAACAGGTGGTTTTCGCCGACGCCGCTTTCGTTGCCGAGCGACCAGAGGACGACCGACGGGTGGTTCTTGTCGCGCAGCACCATGCGCGAACCGCGCTCGAACCAGGTGTGGTGCCAGGCGTTGTCGTGCGCAAGGCGTTCGTAGTTGGCGTGCGTCTCGATGTCCGCTTCGTCGATCACGTAGATGCCGAACTCGTCGCAGAGGTCGAGCCACCGCGTCTCGTCCGGGTAGTGGCAGCAGCGCACGGCGTTGAAGTTGAAGCGCTTGAGCAGGCGGATGTCGAGCCCGTCGGTTTCGGCGGGGCAGAACTTGCCGTGCTTTTCGTGGAACTCGTGGCGGTTTACGCCGCGAATCTCGGTCGCCTTGCCGTTCACCAGCAGCTGGCGCTCGGCGATGCGGACGTCGCGGAAGCCGATGCGCTGCGAGACGCATTCGACGACTTTCCCGGCCTTGTCGCGAAGCGTCGCGACGACCGTGTAGAGGACGGGCTTTTCGGCGCTCCACGGCTCGACGCGCGGCAGGCGCGCCTCGACCGCGGCTTCGCCGAGGTTGGCGCGCCAGTCGAGCGACTGCGGGCCGGTCGAAAGCGCGGACGCTCCCGGCACGGGTTTGCCCTTGGCGTCGAAAAGCTCGAAATCGACGCTCCAGTCGTTCATCGGATCGAACCGCGTCTTGTCCCACTTGCGCGGCGGGGGAACGTCGGCGTAGTTCACCTTGACGCGCACCTGGAGCGTTCCCGCCGGCTTCGCCGCCTCCCAGTCCCAGCCGGCGCGGATCGTCAGGTCCTCGATGAACTTGTCGGCCTGCGAGTAGAGATAGACGCTGCGGTGCAGCCCGAGTTCCATCCAGTGGTCCTGGTCTTCCACGTAGCTCTGGGCGCTCCAGCGGACGCACAGCACCGCGAGTTCGTTGCGCCCCTCGCGCAGGAAGCGCGAAATGTCGAATTCGGAAGGCAGCTTGCTGTCGGTTGACATGCCGGCGAGCGCGCCGTTCACGTAATACCAAGCCTGGGCCTCAGCGGCGCCGGCGTGCAGGACCGTGCGGCGCTCCTTCCAGCCTTCGGGCAGGTCGAAGGCGGTGCGCATCACGGCTGCGGGGTTGGCGTCCGGCACGAACGGCGGCCTGTTCTCGAACGGCATCTGCACGTTTGTGTAGTGCGGATGGGAAAAGCCCTGGGTGCAAAGGTCGCCGGGAACCGCGACGCGCGGCCATTTGGCGGTGTCGGTGCCGTCGGCAATCTCGGAAGCCTTGACCTGCTCGACCTTTTCATGGAAGGAGACGGCCCAGTCGCCGTCGAGGGACATGAACCACTTGGTGCGCTTCGGATTGCGCGAAAGCGCGGCGGCCGGGGTGGGGTAGGGGAGCATGTCCGCGCGGGCGCGGAGACGGTTCATGGACGTAAGTTCCGGGATTTCCCACGGGCGTGCGAAGAGGCGTTGGTCGAGCATGGCTTGAGCGGAAAGTTTGTTTTTTGCTGTACGGGAAAGATTGTGTACGCAACGCACAAAGCATAGCAAAAATGCGGTGCGGATGCTTTGCGGCGCTAGAAGCGCAACCGGTTTTGGTAGTTGAGCGGCAGCGCGTCGCGGTAGAGATGGGCGTCGCAGGAAAGTTGCAGGACGCGCGGAACGCACCAGCCGCCTCGATCCGTGAACTCCACCGCCGTCATGCCGGTGTGCTCCATGGAGAAAGCGGGGGCGAAGAGCGGATACGGGATGTCCAGTATTGTGGAGAGGAAGAGCAGACCGGCGCCTTCGTGCGCAAAGAGCGCGATGCGCTCCGGATTGTCGCGCACGACCTTGAAGCCGGTGCGCGATTCCTCGCGGGCGTATCCGAGCGAAGAGAGCAAGGGAAAGGCGTTTTCGCGCATTCGTCGCACGGCTTCTCCGAACGAGGGGAATCCGTCGAAGGCGCGATGTTCGCACCAGCGCTCGCCCAATGCGCGGACCGAAGGGTCGGAGAATGCGGCGAGCTGCCTCTCGTCATCGTAGCACCAGTGGCGGTGTCCGGCCTTGTCCTCCACGCTGAGTTCGTTCCATGCGTACGACTCGTTTATCCAGTCGAGCGCTGGCTCCGGCTTGATGCGCAGGATGTCGCAGAGCGGACGCGAAGTCTCGATGGCGCGGTTCGAACTCGATGTAAACACGCGGTCAACGCCGAAAAGCGCAAGCCGCCGCGCAACCGCCTCGGCCTGCCGCCGCCCCAGCGGCGTAAGCGAATCGGGATCGTAGATCGGCTCTCCGTGCCTGATGTAGAAGAGAATCATGCCTGAATTCCGTAAGTTTCAATTTGTCGCGATTATACGGCAAATGCGGTGCGCGGTGCCACCCCGGCCCGGAGCATTTCGCCTTCGCGTTTTTCTCAATCCGCCCCAACGCCGAAGGGGGCCTCCGGGACGGTTCGCGCCCGGCGCTGCCACGCCCCCCCGATTCTCAACGATTCTTGTCGATTCTCCCCGATTCTCCTCGATTCTCTACGACTCTCCTCGATTCTCTCCGACTCTCCTCGATTCTCCCCGACTTTCGGGCGTTTCGTGGAAACGCCCGAAAGGCTGGTAGGGTCGCGCCCACGGCGCGTCCGCACAAGCCCGAGAGCCGGGG
>JAFSUV010000056.1 GCA_017450425.1 Kiritimatiellia bacterium | reverse complement strand
GAAATGGAGCCAGCGAGGGGACTTGAACCTCCGACCCGCGCATTACGAATGCGCTGCTCTACCAACTGAGCTACACTGGCGTCGAAAACGGTCGCAAATGTTATCACCGCAAAATTTTCCTGTCAAGTGTTTTTTCCGATTTTTTCCTCTGGATTTTCAGTTTTGAATATGGCATAATTTCCGCGCTTGTTCCACAAAAGGCGTTCGCATTCCATGCGCCCGCCATCTCCGTAAATCAAACTACAGACACTGCAAAAATGTCCGTCAAAGTAAGACTGACCCGCACTGGCGCCAACCGCGATCTTTCGTTTCGCGTCGTTGCCGCCGACACCCGGTTCCCCCGGGACGGGCGTTTCATCGAAAACCTCGGCTGGTACGACCCGGCGATGCCCGGCGTGAACTACGGCCTCAAGCTCGACCGCATTGCCTACTGGCAGGGCGTCGGCGCCATCGTGAGCCCGGTCGTGAAGAGCCTTCTCAAGCGCCAGAAGCGCACCGAGGAAGGCAAGCCGGAGCACACGCACCAGAAGATCTCCAAGGGCCGCAAGGCCAAGCTCGCCAAGGCGGCGAAGGCCGCGGCCGGCTAGGCGGAGCGCTCCCGCGCGGCGTCTCCCGTGCCGGGGGGCGGGCGCGGGGGCGCGATGGGCAGGGATTCAGCCGTGCAAGACGCCCGCGCTGTCCTTTCGGTCGATATCGTGACGGAGTTTCCCGGGATGGTTTCCGGGTACCTCGGCGAGAGCATGATCGGCCGGGCCTCCCGCAAGGGGGTCGTTTCGTTCCGCATCGTAAACCCGCGGGACTTTACGGAGGACAGGCACCATTCCACCGACGACAGGCCCTACGGCGGCGGCCCGGGGATGGTGATGCTGGCGGATCCGCTGGTGCGGGCCGTGGAGTCGGTGGCCGGGGCCGGGTCGAAAGTGATCCTGATGACACCGTCCGGCAAGCCGTTCGTCCAGGCCGATGCGCGGCGGCTCGCGCGCGAAAGGCATCTCGTTTTCGTGTGCGGCCACTACGAGGGGATCGACGACCGCGTGCGGCAGATCCTCCAGCCCGAGGAAATCTCGATCGGGGATTTCGTGCTCACGAACGGGGCGCTTCCTGCGGCGTGCGTGATCGATGCCACGGTGCGGCTTCTTCCCGGCGTACTGGGCGGCGAAGGCGCGGCGGACGACGAATCCTTCGAGACCGGGCTTCTCGACTTTCCGCAGTTCACCCATCCTCCAGAGTACCGCGGCCTCAAAGTCCCCGAAGTGCTGCAAAGCGGCAACCATGCGCTGATCAAGGCCTGGCGCAGGCGCGAAGCGGAGCGCCTCACGATCGAGAGGCGCCCCGACCTGGCGGCGAAAGCGGGCCTCCAACTTCCGAAAACCGAACCGCCCCTTCTCGAACACTGCGGTTCAAACGCAAAGAAAACGAAACGACTACAAGGAAACAAAGCAGAGGAAACAACGAAATGAGCACCATACTGCAGCAAATCACGGCGGAAAGCCTCAACAAAGACGTCCCCAAATTCGACATCGGGGACCAGGTGAAGGTCTATGTCAAGATCAAGGAAGGCGACAAGACGCGCGACCAGGCGTTCGGCGGCATCGTCATAGCCCGCAAGGGCGCCGGTGCGAACGAGACGTTCACCGTGCGCCACGTGGCCTACGGCGTGGGTGTGGAGAAGGTTTTCCCCGTGCACTCGCCGTACATCAGCCGCATCGTCGTCGAAGCGCACTCGCACGTGCGCCGCGCGAAGCTCTACTTCCTGCGCGACCGCAAGGGCAAGTCCGCGCGCCTTCGCACCACGGTCGCCACCGCCAAGGCGTAAACACGGGGAGGTCTCGCCATGCCATACACCGCATCTGATCTGCGCAAGGGCCTCAAGCTCCGCTACGAAGGCCAGCCCTACACGATCACCGAGTATTCGTTCACCAAGCCCGGCAAGGGCCAGTCGATCTACACGTGCCGCCTGAAGCACATGCTCACGGGCAACACGTTCGTCAAGAACTTCCGCGAAATCGACACGTTCGACGAGCTGGACCTCGAGGAGAAGACGGTAAACTTTTCCTAAGAGGACGGCGACATGTACGTGTTCCTCGACGAGGACAGCGAGCAGATCAACGTCTCCGCCGAAGTCCTCGGCGAGAAGAAGTGGTTCCTCGAAGACGATCTGGAGTGCAAGATTCTGTTCCTCGACGGCAACCCGGTTGAAGTCACCCTGCCCACGTTCATCGAGCGCAAGGTCGAGTGGTGCGACGCCGGGGCGAAGGGCAACACCGCAGCCGGAAAGGTCATGAAGAACGCCCGCGTCGCGGGCGGCTACGAGATCAAGGTCCCGATCTTCGTGAACGAAGGCGACTGGATCCGCATCGACACCCGCTCCGGCGAGTACGCAGACCGGGTGATGGGGCGGCGCTAGTGAGCCGTTGCGCACCGGTTCTGCGCATCGCGGCGACGGCGGCAATT
>JAFSUV010000005.1 GCA_017450425.1 Kiritimatiellia bacterium | reverse complement strand
GCGCGGCCTCGGCGGCGGCGGCTCCGCGCAGGTGGAGGGCGGCGGAGCGCGCGGCAGCCCCGAAACGGCGACCGACACCGTGCGCAGGCAGCTCAACGAATATTTCGGCTTCGACAAGCCCCTGCACGTGCGATACCGCGAATGGCTCGTGCGCGACGTATGCGGGCTAAGGGCGCACTCGTGGCATTACCCGGACAAAACGGCCTGGCAGCTCGTGCGGGACCGCATCCCGGTTTCGCTTTGGTTCGGGATACCGGGCTTTTTCCTCGCGTACATTGTCTGCATCCCGCTCGGCGTGGCGAAGGCCGTGTGGCGCGGAACCAGGTTCGATGTCGCGTCGTCCGTCGTCGTGTTTGCCGGATACGCAATCCCGGCCTTTGCCCTGGGAATGGCGATGAAGACGCTTTTTTGCGGCACGGTGGACGGCCTTTGGGACATCCTTCCGCTCGGAGGGCTTGAAAGCGACGGGTACGCCGCGATGCCGCCGGCGGCGAAGGTCGCAGACCGAGCCGCGCACATGGCGCTGCCGGTGCTTTGCTACATGGCCGGCGCCTTCGCGATGCTGACGCTGCTCGTAAAGAACTCGCTTCTCGACCAGCTCTCGGCGGACTACGTGCGCACGGTTCTGGCGAAGGGGGCGACGCTGCGCCGCGCGGTGTGGGCGCATGCCCTGCGCAACGCGCTCGTGCCGGTGGCGACCGGTTTTGGCGGCATCCTGACGGTGTTTTTCGCCGGTTCGGTCGTGATAGAGCGCGTGTTTGAGATACCCGGCATGGGCTCGCTCTCCCTTGAAGCCCTCGAGGAGCGCGACTACCCGGTTTTTCTGGGACTTTTGTCCGTCACTTCCATTTTGGGGCTTGCCGGACAGATCGTTTCGGATTTGTGCTGCGCCGTCGTCGATCCGAGGATCCGGTTCGACAAATGAAACAGGCCCGCCGCCGCAGAAGCGGCGCTACGCCCCCGTCAGCGCCAGCACGCAGCTTCCGGCGTTGAAGCCGGAATGCAGGGCGATCGCGGCCAGGAGCGATTTGCGGCGGTAAACCGCGCAAAGCGCCAGCGCGAAAGCGAAGAGCGGCACGAAGGCCCACGCCGAGCCGTGCATGGCGGCGAAAAGCGCCGAACTCGCCACGGCCGCCGCGCATTCCGCCTTTCGCGCGCCGCGGCGGGGCGCGAGGTCGCGGAACCACGCCGCAAGCCCGCGCCACAATACCGCCCGGAATGCGATTTCCTCCGCGACGGGGGCGATCGCAAGCACGCAAAAAACGACTGCGGCTTTTGCGACGGGCGGTGCGCCCGCCGACATGAAATAGTCCATCAGCGGCTGCGGCGCGTTCTCGAAGCCCAGAAAACGGAGCGCCAGATCGAACGGAATCGCAAAGAAGGAAAGCGCCGGCGCCGCGACGGCAAGTCCGAAAAGAAAGAACGCGCAAAAGAAATCCGGCGGATGCGTGAGCGCAAGGTCTTTGCCCCGGTTGGCGACCAGAAGCGCCGCCGCGAAAATCAACGCCGGCGCGGCTCCTCCGACGATGGCCGCCGCCGCTTTCCACGCGGGCATGGCGTACAGCGCGGCCGTTTCCGCGCCGGCGCCGGAACGGTGGAAAAAGCAGGAGGCGATCTGCACGAAGCCGTACGCCGCGACAGCCGCGACCGACGCCCGGCCGGGCGCCGCCGCGCCACCGGGAAAACCGGCCCGTCTGCCGGGGAGCGGCTTTTCAGGCTGCATCGTCGCCGCCGGCGCCCCCGGTTGTCCGGGCCGCGTATTTTCCGGGAATCCGCGACGGAGTCTTGGTTCGCATTTCGGGGCGACGCGAAAACATCATGTCGAGCGCCCACAAGGATCTGGCGAGCCGCCACGGTGCCACCATGAGAGCGAAAAAGACGGGGAACAGCGAGGGCGGCGCCTTGTCGCCGAAGAGACCGAATATCGAAACCGCAGCCAGAAACGCGCAGCCTTGCACGATTGCGGCGATCGGAAGAAACACGAGAAGATATCTCGCAAGCGCGAAACCCATAGATTTCTCCGCAATGCGGAGCGCTTTCCACGGCGAAACGCGCTCGAGCATCGAAGCCGGGGCGGCGAAATCGCCTGTCAGTCCGAGAACGAACGCTTCGGCCGCCTTTGCGGCGAGCAGGCAAACGAGCATCGACGAAGCGGCGCTGGCGGCGGCCAGACCCGAAGGCTGCGCCGCCAAATTACGCGCGCCCAGCAAGACGAGCGTGGCGTCGAGCGCGAAAAAGAAAACGCGGATCGCGAAAGCCATGCGGAAAAGCGCCGACGAAAATCGGGCCGTGCCCGCCCATGTGGTGGCCATGGGTTCGTCGCGCCTGTAGATGCGCAAGACAATGAACGCCCACCCTTTGGCGAGAAACCACGCGGACACCGCGCACATCGCGAGAAGCGCCAGAATCGAGGCCACGGCGTACGCCTTTCCGGAAGGGGCCGCGACCCACGCGACAAACGCCCGCGACGCTTCGCGAAGCGCGTTGCCGAACTCTTCCACGAAGCGTTCGGGTTCCGGCACCGAAAACGGGGAGTCGAGTTTTGGCGCCCATTCGGCCGCGAACGACGCCAGCGGCTTGGCGACGCCGTCCAGACCAAGCCGCGAAAGACCCGCTGAGCCTTGCGAAACCTGCAGCGCGCCGCCCTGCGGCAAGGCCACGCCCCCGGTGGTGGCGCCAAGCCACAGCAGCAGGGCGGGCAGCGCGAACGCGATGTAGCGCGCGAACGAAAACGGCTTGAAGAGGATGACGCCGACATTCGCAAACGCGACGGCGAGCGAGCGCAAGACCGAAACCGGTTGGACGCGGCCGCCGCTGTCGGTGCCCGTGTCGTCGAACGGTGAAACGTCGTCCGCTCCGACGGCGGTGGCGGCGGCCGGATCCTCTTCGCCGCGCTGCCCGCCGTCTTCGCCTTCCGCGCCGGCCGGACGAGGCGCCGCAGTTTTGGCGAACACCGCCTCGCCAAGAGTCGAAGCCTTGCGCCACTCCGCGCCGAAGCCCGGTGTCCACACCCACGCTTCGGGCGTGAATTCACCCGCTTTTGCGCCTTTGCGCAGACGCTCCCAGTCCATGGGGCCTTCGCGGCGCCCGTTCTCGGCCCAATACCACGCTACGCTCATTTTGCAAAGTCGGAGGAAAAGCCGACGAGTTTTGCCGAAATTTCAGTTGCGATCCGACCGGAAGCGGATTCGTCGAGTATCGTCCTGCGCAGAGGTTCGATCGGCAGGGCGCACAGGATTGAGAGCACGATTGAAAGCACGGCGCCCGCGACGAGCGCCGAAAGCGCGCCCCCGATCACGGCGTCTGCCGGCTGGCTCACGACAAGACGCAAAAACCGCGAAACCGCAGCCCTGACCGCAAACGCGGCGATCACGCCAACGACAACGGCGAGCGCAAGCGCGAGGATCGATCCGGAGCGCGAAGCGTCGCCGAAAAAAGCATCCCGGATCGGGGCGTTGACGACTCCGATGGCCGCAAGTCCGGCCGCGAAGCCGGCGAGCCGGGCCGCCTGGCCGGATACGCCGCGCACGGCGCCGACCACGATCGACACGACCAAAACGACTGCGCAGACGATGTCGATCGCGACCCCTGGCGAAACGCCGGAAAGCGAAAAGCAACTCATCGCTACAGCGCCCCGGCTGCCTTCACGGCGAAGCGCTCGTCGCCGGGGAAGAGGACCCGGCCGCGCCCGGCGTTCAAGTCGGCAAGGCGCGAGTCGCCCTGCTCGCGCAGGAGCTGGACGTACCACGCGAGAGCGGCGGGATTCGACCAGTCCGCCTTCACGGCCGCAGCCGCCTTGACAAGCCGCTCGCGGAGCGTGAGGCGCGTGTCGTGCGCGGCAAGCAGCAGCATGTCGAGTTTTTCCGTAAGCGCCTCCGGGCGCGAAGCGTCGAGCGCGGCGATGCGGCGCACCGCCTCGGCTTTCATCTCCGGGTGCTGCGAAGCGCGGGTGGAGAAAATGAACGCGGCGAAATCCCGCGCCGCCGCCGGGTGGTCGTAGTCCGGGCCGGGACGCGAAAACAGCACCGCCCGGTTGAAGAGCGCCGTCGGCTCGCCGTCGTCGATTTCGAGCGCATCCGCAAGGTACGCCTTGGCCGATCCCGGATTGCCGCGATCCATTTCCACGGCGGCAAGGGAGGCGAGAAGCCACGGCTTGCGGTACACCTTTTCCTCGACCGCCTTGAGCGTGAAGTATGCGGCGTCGGGATTGCCGATCAGCCGCTGCGCCGCAGCCAGCGCTTCGAGGGGGCGCGTCTCTTCCGTGCCGCCGGCAAGGCGCACGGCCTTGGCGAGCGGCGAAATCGCGTCGGAGGCGCGCCCCGCCGCGAGGCGGGCCGAGCCCAGGTTGTAAAACGCCTCCCACGAATCGGGAAAAGCGCGGCAAACCGCCTTGAGGGGGGAATCCGCCGCAGCGAAGTCGCCGGCATCGACTGCGGCTTGAGCCTGCGCGAGCGCTTCGGCGGGCGGTGTGCGCGAACAGCCGGCTGCGAGCGCAACGGCCACTACTGCGTAAAAGAGTCTGTTTTGTGCCATGACAGCGCCAAGTATAACCCGCCGCCCCGCCAAAAACAAGCGGCGCGGCCGCGGCCCCGTTCGATTCGTCCCGGCCCTATTCGACCCTCCGCCCGCCCGGGGCGGCGCCGGCGCTGAGCGCGAGGGCGAGTTTTTTCACCGCCGCGAGGTCGATCTTGCCGGTGCCGAGCAAGGGGATGGCGTCCACGCGGTGCCAGTCGCACTTTGCCGGCTTCCAGATGTTGGGAAGCCCCTCCGCGCGGTCGAGCGCCTCCTGTAGCCATGCGGGATCGCCGCAATCCGGCGTGTAGAGGACTACGAGTTTTTCGCCCTTGCGCTCGTCCGGCACACCCGTCACGGCGACTTTGCCCTCCTCCAGCCCTGCGGCGGTGGCGAGCGCCTGCTCCACGCCCAGGTGCGGCACCATTTCGCCGCCGATTTTGCTGAAGCGCGAAAGGCGGTCCGTGAGCGCGACGAAGCCGTCGTCATCCACGAATGCGATGTCGCCCGTGCAGTACCAGCCATCGCGGTCGATCACTTCGTCCGTGAGATCCTGCCGCCCGAGGTAGCCGAGCATGACGTTCGGGCCGCGCAGATAGAGCAGGCCGGGGCTGTTCGGGCCGAGCTCC
Source organism: Kiritimatiellia bacterium (assembly GCA_017450425.1). Taxonomy (GTDB): domain Bacteria; phylum Verrucomicrobiota; class Kiritimatiellia; order RFP12; family UBA3636; genus UBA3636. Next base: position 3,496 of record JAFSUV010000005.1, on the reverse strand, counting down.
TCGCCGGTGTCCGGATCGACGATCTTCATCGCTATGCCGGGGCACGGAAGGCCCGTGCGGCCGTCCCTGTAGCCCTCGTGCACGATTCCGCCGCCGGTTCCCCTTGGCACCGACACCGCGATGCCGGGTGCCATCTCGGTGGCGCCGTAAGCCTCGAGGGGGCGTATCCCGAACTTTTCCGTGTAGCTCCGTATCAAACCCTCCTTGAGTTTTTCGCCGCCGGCGAGCACGACCTTGAGCGACGCGAAGTCCTCCGTCGTCGCGCGCCTGAGGTAGAGCTGTAGGAACGTCGGAGTGCCCCAAATCAGGGTGGAGCGGTTTTTGCGGACGATGTCGATTACGGTCTGGGCGTCGAGCGGATTGGGGTGGCACGTGGTGCGCACGTGGGTGAGGAGCGGGTACCACAGGCATCCCATGAGGCCGAACGAGTGGAAGAACGGAAGCACGGCGCACATGTGGTCGCTCTCGTCCGTGGCGAGGAGCATCCGCAGCGCTTCGACTTCCGACAGCACGTTGTGCTCGGAGAGCATGACGCCCTTCGGCTCGCCGGTGGAGCCGGAGGAAAAGAGCACCATCGCGATGTCGCCCGGTCCGGTCTTTTGCGAACGAACCATCCACCGCATCGGCAGAAAGCGCGCGCGCAGAAGCGCGCCGAGTTTCGCCGTGAGGCCGGCGTTTTTCATCAGGTCTTCGAGAAACACGCAGGCGCCCTGCGGCATCGGAAGGTCGGGGAAGCGCTCCACGAACTTGCGGCTCGTAAGGATCGTGCCGATCGAGCACTGGCGCAGCGCCGAAGCGAACGCCGCCGTGCCGACGGTGAAGTTGAGGTTCACCGCGCTCTTTCCAAGAAGCGCGACCGCCACGTTGCAAAGCATTGCCGGACAGCAGCTCGGCAGGAGGATGCCGATGTGCTTTTCGCCGCGCGTTCGCTTCTGCAGCGCACGGGCGATGACGAGCGCCCCCACGAGCGTGCGCCCGAAGGTGAGCGAGATGCCGGTCGTGTCGTTGGCGAACTGACGCGACCAGTGGCGGCGGCAGACCTTTACCGCCGCTTCGCCGAGCGAGCGGTGCTCGTCCGCGCGGGAATCGAACCAGTCGCACGAAAGTTCCATCACGGCGCGGCGCACCCGGAAGGCGTCCGTGCCGGTCGGCATCGCCTTGCCGAACACCACGGTCACGCGGTAGCGGTGGAGCATCAGCCGCCCAAACCCGCCGAGAAGGCGACCGCTGCGGTAGGACCACATCGTGCCCCACGAGCCGCCCATGTAAACCGGCACGAGCGGAAAGCCGGTGCCCCGGACGATGCGCTCGTAGCCCCGGCGGAAAGCCCTGATCGTACCCGTGCGCGTGATCCCGCCCTCCGGGAAGACGCACACGAGGTAGCCCTCTTCCAGCGCCTTGCGCGCTTCGCGAAGCGCGCGGGCCACGCCCGCAGGGGAGCTTTTCGACGAAACCGGTATCACGCGGTAGAGTTTGAGAAACGGCTTGAGCAGACGGAACCGCTCGATCATCGCCGGATCCATGAGGAAGCGTATGCGGCGGCGCGTCGTGGCGCACAGGAGCAGCGCGTCGAAGTAGCTGCTGTGGTTTGCGAGCAGCACCGCCGGGCCGTCCACCGGAAGGTTTTCGATGCCGATCGTGCGCACCTTGTAGAGCGTCCTTACGAGCGCGGTTGCGAGCATGCGCACGAAAAAGTCGCGCACGGCCACGAGCGCGCCGGCGAACAGCGCGAGCGCCGCCACGCCCACGACGAGCAGCTGCTCGTGCGCCCTGAGGCCGAGGCCGCGGGAGAGCGCGAGCATGAGAAGCCCCGCGCCAAGCACCCCGACCCAGGAGAGGAAGGAGTTGAGGGCAAGCCCTTCGCCGCGCTTTTCCCGCGGCAGACGCATCTGGAGAAACGTGTCGAGCGGCACGATGAAAAGGCCGGCGCCGACGCCCGCTCCGAGGAGCACCGGGCTGAGAATCCACAGCGGCGGCGAAGCCGGCGCCGCGCCCGTCCAGAACAGGCCCGCCGCGAGGAGCGCCGCCCCTGCGGGCATGGCGCCGAGCTCAACGTTGCGCTTCGAGAGCCTTCCGGCGAGCCACGCGCCGGCGGCGATTCCGACGGCGGGGAAGAAGAACAGGAAGCCGGCTTTCTCGGCGCTGAGGCCAAGCCGCTCGATCCCGTACGACACGAGGCCGATCTGCACGTACGCGCCGACAAGCGAAAAAAGCGTCGTCCCCGCCATGGCGAGCCAGAGGTGCGGGTCGCGCCGCACCCAGGCCGCAGTGCGCCAGAGCTGGCGCGCAAAAAGCCAGTCCGGCCTGAGGCGCGGATTCGCCGGCCGCACCGCCCAGACGCGCAGCGACGAGACGACGCCGAGCGCCGCGAGCGCCACGCACACGCCCTGCGCGCAAGTATAGGCGGCGCGGCGCGGCATCCCCACCGGACCCGAAAGCGCGTCGCACAGCGCCGGTGCGGAAAACGAGCCGAGGATGATCGCGAGGTAGCTCCACGCCACGAGCGTCGAATTCGCCTCCGCGAGGCGGTCCTTTTTCACGAGTTCCGGCACGATGCCGTACTTCGTCGGCGCGAAGAGCGCGCTCTGCAGCGCCATGAGAAACAGCAGCGAGAGCAGCAGCGCGGCCGATGCGGCAGGCGAGCGGCATGCGGCGAAACACGGCACGCCGAGAGCCATTACGGCGAGCTCGGCGTATTTCAGCGCGACCGTGACGCGGCTCTTTGAAAACCTGTCGGCGAAAAATCCGGCAAGCGGCGCAAAGGCGAGAAACGGCACCGCAAAGAGCACCGTGGCGAGGGCGAGCGTGGTGTCGCGCCACCGCTCCGGCAGGCCGCCCACGAGAAAGAGCGTCACGAACATCTTGAAAAGATTGTCGTTGAGCGCTCCGAGGAACTGGGTCGCGTTGAGCCACGCAAGAGCCGCGTCCCTGCGACGGCGCAACGCTGCGGTGTCGATGTGGAGATTCATTCCGGCTTGAAGGTGTTTTCGGGGTTCCGTCGGTTCAAGGCCGCTTCGGGGCGCTTTCAATAAACTCCCACGCCTTGGCGGGAAAATCCGTCTTTTCGAGGAGTGCCGCATACGGGACGATTTCGGAGGCGGAGCATTCGAGGGCCTTCGCGACGAGTCCGGCGTCAGGCGCTTCGCCGCCACCGTGGCGGAGCGCGAGCAGCAGCGCTCCGAGCGCGCTCCCGCCGTCGTACGCCCGCGTCAGCGAGCGCACGGCGGCCCCCTCGTCGGGATCGACTCCGAATCCGACCGTCCAGTAAAGGCCCATGAGCACCATCGCGCGGGTCGAACCGCCTTCTGCCGCGCGATCGGCCCAAAACACCGCTTTGGCGGGATCGGGCGCTTTCAGCCCCTCGCCGGTTTCGCAGATTCTGGCAAGTTCGTACTGGGCGTCGATGTCGCCCTTGCGGGCAAGCGCCTGTATCGCCCGTATGGCCGTCGCCCTTTCCGCCGCATTTCCGCCCGTTTCCATTTCAAGCGCGCGTTTG
>JAFSUV010000055.1 GCA_017450425.1 Kiritimatiellia bacterium | reverse complement strand
GCGTGAAGCGCGGCCTCGTGAAGGAAGGCCAGGATCCGCAGAAAGTCGCCGCGGAGCAGCTCGTGAAGGACGGCGTGGACGTCCTGCACACCATCGGCGGCGACGACACCAACACCGCAGCCGCGGACCTCGCCGCATATCTCGCCGAAAACGGCTACGCGCTGAAGGTCGTGGGGATGCCAAAGACCATCGACAACGACGTGTATCCGATCAGGCAGTCCCTCGGCGCATGGACGGCGGCGGAGCAGGGCGCGCGCTTTTTCGCCAACGTCGTGGGCGAGCAGAGCGCCAATCCCCGCATGCTCATCGTGCACGAAGTGATGGGCCGCAACTGCGGCTACCTCACCGCGGCCACGGCCGCCGCATATCGCAAGCTCCTCGTCGGCATGAAGTTCGTTCCGGGGCTCGGACTCGCGCGCGAGAACTACGAAGTCCACGGCGTTTACGTGCCGGAGCTCTCCTTCGACGTCAAGGCCGAGGCCAAGCGCCTCCGCGCCGAGATGGACAAGCACGACAACGTGAACATCTTCGTCTCCGAAGGCGCCGGCGTATCGACGATCATCACGGAAATGGAAGCGCGCGGCGAGGAAATCGTGCGCGACGCCTTCGGCCATCCGCGCCTCGACAAGATCAACCCCGGCGCCTGGTTCGCCAAGCAGTTCGCGGAGCTGATCGGCGCCGAGAAGACGATGGTGCAGAAGAGCGGCTACTTCAGCCGCGCCGCCGCGTCGAACAAGGACGACCTCAAGCTCATCAAGGCCTGCGCCAAGGTGGCGGTGAAGGTCGCCCTCGATCCTGCTGCGAAAGGCGGCGTTGTCGGTCAGGACGAAGACGCCGGCGACAAAATCCGCGCCTGCGAGTTCGAGCGCATCAAGGGCGGCAAGCCGTTCGACACCGACGCGAAGTGGTTCTGCGACCTGCTCGGTGCGATCGGGCAGAAGAAGGGCGCGAAGAGCCGCAAATAGCGCCGGGGCGGCGGGTTTTCCCCGGCGTGGAAGGGTGCGGGCGACGTGGCCGGTCTGGAGCTAGTCCAGTCTCTCTCCCAGCGCATGGCGCTTTCGCCGCAGATGCGCCAGTCGCTCGCGATCCTTCAGGCTCCGGCGATGGAGCTCGGCATGCTCATGCGGCGCGAGGCCGAGGCGAATCCCGTGCTGGAGATTTCGCCGCCGCCGCTTGAGGTTTCCCTCGACGGCGAGCGCGAAAAATGGGAGCGCGGCGAAAGAGGGGAGGGCGGCGAAGCCGAGGGCGGCGAAGCCGAGGGCGGCGAAGCCGATGGCGACTTCGCCGTGCTCGGAAAACTCGACGATCCGGACTACCTGTACAGCGCCGGCGGCAACAACGAGTACGACGGCGACGCCGAAGCGAAGCGCAACTTCTTCCTCGACTCGATACCGGCCGCCGAATCGCTGCAGCAGCATCTTGCGACGCAGCTGGACGCCTGCGACCTCAAGCCTGGCGACAGGGCCGTCGCGGAGGAGATCGTGGGGTCGCTCGACGAGGACGGATATCTCAGGACCGCGCTTGCCGACATCGCGCAGGCGCGCCTGACCCCGCTCGCCGACGCCGAGCGCATGCTCGCGCTCGTGCAGACGTTCGACCCTGCCGGCGTCGGCGCGCGGGACTTGCGGGAATGCCTCGCGCTGCAGGTCAAGGCGGAGCCGCCGCCGGCCGCAGTGCGCGATGACGTCACGGCGCTGCTCGGCAGCGCGAAGGCGTTCGCCGCCATCGCGGAGCCGGGCGGGCGGATCGCAGCCGTCGCGAAGGCGCTCGGCATCGGCGAAAAAGACGCGGAACGCGCCGTGCGCTACCTCTCGCGCCTCGATCCGAGGCCCGGGCGGCGATATTCGCAGGTGCGCACGGAATACGTGAATCCCGAAATCGTCGTGCGCAGGGTCGAAGGCCGCTGGACTGCGTTTCTCGACGAGTCCGGCGTGCCCGGCGTGTCGCTTTCGCCGGAGTGGATGGAAAAGTGGGAGGCGCTCAAGGGCCAGGCTGGCGGCGGCGGGCCGAAGCGCGGCGGCGGCGGTGCGGCCGAAGAAAAAAGGTGGCTCGATGAAAAAGTCCGCGCCGCGCGCGCCTTCCTCCAATCGGTCGCGCAGCGCGGGGCGACGCTTCTTGCGGTGGCGCAGACCGTCGTTGACCGCCAAAACGGGTATTTCGAACGCGGCGCCGCGTTTTTGAATCCGCTTTCGATGGCGGACGTCGCCGCCGCGACCGGCTTCAACGAATCGACGGTGTCCCGGGCGGTCGCGGGCAAATGGCTGCGCTCGCCGCAGGGCCTGACGCCGCTGCGCTCGTTTTTCACGGCGGCGGTGAAGTCCGCAGGGGGCGAGGCCACGGTGAGCAACGAAGCGGCGCGCGAAATGCTGCGCGAAATCGTGGCCGCTGAAAATCCGCAGAACCCGCTCTCGGACTCGGCCATCGCGAAAGCGCTCGAAGGGCGCGGCGTCAAGATCGCGCGCCGGACGGTGGCGAAGTACAGGGACAAAATGCGCATCCCCGGCGCGTCCGAGCGCCGCGTGGCCAAACTTGACCGGGTTGTGGTATGATTCGCGGCGTTTCGCGAAGTGCGATGGTCTAACGAACACGAGCATATGTCGAAAGAAGACGCAATACAAATAGACGGAATCGTCGTGAAGGTCCTGCCTGCCACGATGTACACCGTGAGGCTGGACAACGGGCACGAAGTGCTTGCGCACGTCTCCGGCAAGATGAGGAAAAACTTCATCAAAATAACGCAGGGGGACAAGGTCACGATCGAAATGTCGCCGTACGATCTGGAGAAGGGCCGCATCGTGTTCCGCTACAAGTCCCCCACGCCGGATGCGGCGCCTCCGCCAATGCATTCGCATCTTTCACGCCGCCGCTAGGCCGCGCCGGCGTTCGTTTCACGCGGGAGGGCGGCAGGATGTTGCGCCATCGTCTGGCCACGGGCATCGCGACCTGCGTCGTCGTGTTCGGGGTCCTTTTCTTCCTGCCGGCGTGGACGCACCTCGTGCTGCTTTTCGCCGTCTTCGCGCTTGCGCACGCGGAGTGGGCCGGCATGGTGCGCAAGTCGGGCTTCCGGCACGAGTCGGCGGCCACGTGGCTTTGCGGCGCGCTGTTCCTGCTCCTGACCGCGATGGAGTCGCCCACCGCGCTCGATTTCCTCCAGCGCCGCTTCGGTTTTTCCGCCGTGGCGGCGTACGGGAGGATGGATTTTTCGGCGATGGCGCTGGCGATGACGCCCGCGCTGCTGCTCGCGCTCGGCGTCCTGCGCCGCCGCATCGACGGCGCGCTTGAATGCTTCGCGCTTTCCTTCGCGGGGTTTTGGTACGTCGCGGTGCTGCTCTCGTTCATCGTCAGGATGGCGTTCGAGTTTCCGCTCTTCGACGAGGGGCGCACCAACTACACCGGGCGGATGCTGCTTTTGGCGTTTATCGTGATGGTCAAGATGTCGGACATCGGCGCCTACACAGCAGGGCGCATCTGGGGCCGCCACAAGCTCATCCCCGCCGTGTCGCCGGCCAAGACCGTCGAGGGGCTGTGCGGCGGATACGTTTTTTCGATCGCCGCCGGGCTTGCGTTCTGGGCCGTCTTCAAGTGGGGTTTCGGCGATGGCCGCATGGGTCAACTCGTGTTTCCGCTCTCGCATGCGGTGGCGCTGCCGGTGGTGCTTGCGACCACGGCAATGACGGGCGATCTCGCGGAGTCGCTGATAAAGCGCTCGATCGGCGTCAAGGACGCCTCTTCGCGCTTTCCCGGAATGGGCGGCATTCTGGACATCCTCGACAGCCTGCTCTTTTCCGCGCCGTTCATGTATGCGTATG
>JAFSUV010000054.1 GCA_017450425.1 Kiritimatiellia bacterium | reverse complement strand
GTCGTCGTCCGCATCGCGGCGGTCTTCGCGATCCTGCTCTCGTTCTGCCCGAAGTTCGCGGCGATCATCTCCACGATCCCCGGCCCGATCGTGGGCGGCATTTCGTTCGTGCTCTACGGCATGATCTCGGCGGTCGGCATCCGCAACCTCGTCGAGAACAAGGTTGACTTCTCCAAGAGCCGCAACCTCATCATCGCGGCCGTGATCCTCGTGACGGCCCTCGGCGGCGTGACGCTGCCGATCTCGCTCGGCAAGTTCAACGCGACTCTCACGCCGCTCGCGCTCGCCTCCCTCGCCGGCATCATCCTCAACGCCATTTTCCCGGCCGGCGACTACGCCGCCCGCGCCGCCGAGGACGAACCGCCGAAGGGCAACACCTTCGAGGTCTAGGAGCCTTGAATTCCGCCATGCGCGCACCTTCGGACGTGCTTGTCATCGCCGGAGCCGGGGTTTTGCCCCGGCTGGCGGTGCAAGGCGCGCGCAGGGCCGGGGTGTCGCGCATCGGCGTGCTGGGCTTCAAGGGCGCTACGCCAAGGGCGACGCTCGCGCTCGGCGACTGGTCGCGCCGCATTCCCCTGAAGTCGCTCGCCGTTTTCAGGGATGCGATCCGCGAGGCCGGGTTCGGCCACGCGATCCTTCTCGGGCAGATCGGGCCGCTCGCGTATTTCCGGGCGGCATTCGACCCGGAGGTCCGGGCCGCGCTCGCCGAAATGCCGGCGCACAATGCGCACACCATTTTCACGCGACTCATCGAGGAAATCGAAAAAGTCGGGCCGAAGGTTCTGCCGTCGTCGCTGTTTCTCGGCGGCGAAATCCCGGCCGCGCCGGGGCCTCTCACGCGCCGCGCCTTTTCGCCGGAAGAGGCTGCGGCCGCGAAGTTCGGCAGGACGATCGCGGAGGCGGTGTGCGACCTCGACATCGGGCAGACCGTCGTGGTGAAGGACGGCGTGGCGCTCGCCGTGGAGGGGTTCGACGGCACGAACGCCACGATCTTGCGCGGCGGCCGCATCGCCCGGCGCGGCGCCGTCGTGGTGAAGGTCGCCAAGCGCGGCCACGACATGCGCTTCGACATCCCCGTCGTCGGCGCGAAAACGCTCGCCGTCATGCGCAAGGCGCATTGCACGGCGCTTTTCGTTCAGGCCGGGCGCACGCTTTTCGCCGGTTTCGAGGCTGTAGTCCGCGAGGCCGACAGGCGCGGCATCGCCATCGAGGCGTTCGATTCGGGCCTCCCTCCGGCACCGGTCGCGCAGGGCGGCGCCGGCGCCGCAGCAGAGGGGGCGAAGCCATGACGGCGCAAGGTTTCCAAAGCTCCGCGCAGCGCGCGTGGGACGCAGTCCAGCGCATGCTGGCCGTCTGCTCGGTCGCCTTTACCGTGGCCGTTTGCATTTCGATGGGCGGCGGATGCCGCACGTTCGATCCGCACGGGATTCCCATGGAGCGCGACGGCTGGAAAAAACGCGTGGTGCGCATGGAAGTGACCGGATACGATTCCGGGCGGCGCTCCTGCAACTGGAAGCGCGACTGGCTCTTGCGGCCCGTCATCGCGAGCGGTCCGGACAAGGGCAAGCGCAAGGCCGTCGGAATCACGGCGAGCGGCGTGAAGGCCCGGCGCGGCACCGTCGCCGCCGACACCCGCCACTATCCGTTCGGCACGGTCATGTACGTGCCGGGCTACGGCTGGGCGCGCGTCGAGGACCGCGGCGGCGCGATAAAGGGGCCGGAAAAACTCGATGTCTGGTTTCCGACCGAGCGCGAAGCGCTTGCGTGGGGGCGGCGCAAGGATGTCCGCGTCACGGTATGGGTAAGGGAGAAATAACGGTCCGCGGCGCGCGGACCCGCAACCTCCGCAACGTTTGCGTACGTCTGCCGCACGGGGCGATGACCGTCGTTTCCGGGGTGTCGGGTTCGGGGAAGAGTTCGCTTGCGTTCGACACGATTTTCGCGGAGGGCCGCCGCCGCTATCTCGAAAGTCTGCCGTCGTCCGCCCGGCAGTATCTTGAAAAGCTGCCGCGTCCGGACGTCGATGTGGTGGAGGGCCTGGCGCCGGCGATTTCGATTGCGCAGCCGCATGGCGGCGCGGATCCGCGCTCGACGCTCGCGACGCTTGCCGACCTTCACGGCCACTTCAGGCTCGTGTTTGCGCATTTCGGCACTGCGCACTGCCCGGAATGCGGCAGGGCGATTCGCCCCGTCTGCGCCGGGGCGCTTGCCGCGAAACTTCTGCGGGAGCCTTCCGGCACGCGCATGGAGATTCTGTCCCCGGCGTGGGTGCGGTCCCGGCGGCGCCGGCGTGAAGAAACCGCGGCCGCGGCCGTCGCGGCTGCGGCCCGGGAAGGGTTTGTCCGCATCGTTGCGGACGGCAGCCATTTCGCCGTCGAAGAGGCGGATGCGGAGGCGGTCGCCGGGGCGCGCCGCATCGACGTGGTGATCGACCGCATCGTCGCCAAGGACGGCATCCGCACCCGCCTTGCGGATTCGGTGGAACTCGCCATGAAGCGCAGCGGCGGCGAAGTGCGCATCCTTTTGCGACGCCCCGGTGAAACCGCGAACACCGTGCTCGACGAATCAGACCGGCTTCTCTGCCCCGGTTGCGATTTGGTCTTCGAGCGGCTCGAACCTTCGTCGTTTTCGTTCAACTCGCCGCACGGCGCGTGTCCGGACTGCGGCGGCCTCGGAGTGGATTCGGACGGCGCGCAATGCCGCAGCTGCGGCGG
>JAFSUV010000053.1 GCA_017450425.1 Kiritimatiellia bacterium | reverse complement strand
TGGAGCGAGAGCTCCACTTCCGGCGCGGCGGCGACGCGCTTGCCGGCGGCGGCGGGGCGCGACGCCCGGACGCGGCCGTAGAGCATCACTTCGGAGGGGAGCAGTTCGCCGAGGCGCGTCATGGAGCGCTGGTCGAGCATGTCCTTGAAGCCCTCGTTGAAGCCGAGTTCCTTCATGATCGCCTCCCACATGTCGTCGCTCGCTTCGACGCACACGAGACCTGCCGCCGTGACGGCGTTCTTGAGCTGGTTGCGCGTTTCGTTGTCGCGGTCTCCCGCGATCGGGGCGATGACGATCGCGCGGCCGGCGCCGAACGCGCCGGAGGCGGCGGCGAGCGAATCCTTCACGTCGGCGGAGGCAAGGGCGCGGATGGCGTCGCGGACTTCCTTCGGAAATTCGGCGGGGGCGTCCGCCGCGCGGACGGCCGGTGCGGCGCAGACCGCGAAGGCGGCGGCGGCGAAAAGCGTGGAACGGAATTTCATGGCTTTACTGGCGGGTTGGTTGTGTTCTTCAGAGCGGAGCGCCGGGGCGGAGGTTCAAGTCCGGGTTGCGCACGGCCAGTTCGTTCACGAGGCCGGCCGGAAACGCGCCTTCGTCGTAAACGACGCGGAACTCGGCGATCGCCGGAGTGACGCTTTCGGAAACGAGCGCGCAGGAGCGGACGCCCGGAGTCGCGAGCGCGGCGGAAACGAACGCCACCTTGAACTTCGGCATGTCCTTGAGGCGGGCGTCGGCGAAGGAGACGACGACCGTTTCGGCGCGGACGCCCGTGGCGCTCGCCGACACCGTGCCCGACGCCCAGTCGGAGACTTTCGGCGCGATGGCGGACACGACCGAATCGAACGCGGCGCTTTCGCCGAGCTGGCGCTCGCCGCGCGCCTTGATCGTCTCTTCGCCGATCACGCGGCCGTCGCGGGCCGGGACGGATGCGCGGGCGGCGACCGCGCCCTCCATGAGGACGAAGTCGCCCGCGCGGTTCACCTCGCGGCAAGTCGAGTCGAGCGACACCCGGATGTCGGGCGAATCGCTCTCTTCCATGCGAAAGCCCTTCGCCGCGATCGCCTTGCGGGCCGCTGCGGCGGCGGCCGACGAAAGGGCGTCGGTCTTGCCTTCGGCGTTCTGCGCGACGACGGAGACGCGGAGCGAGTCGGGCTTGGCGCTCGCGGGGTGCGAAGCCACGGGCAGAACCGTGGAGCAGCCGGTCGAGAACGCGGCTGCGGCCGCAGCGGCGGCGAGTATTGACGGAAAACGGATTTTCATGGTCTTGGCTGTTTGTTGTTTCGGAATTACTTGATGATCTGCTGCGTGGGAGGTGGCGGCGGCGGCGGAATCGGGGCGGGCTTTTCGGCGGCCTTTTCCGCGACGCCGGCTGCGGAGTCGAAAATCTTTTCGTCGTGGGTGCGCATGGCGGCGAGATCCTGGCGGAGTTCGGCCTTGTGGGTCTTCACTTCCTGCAAAATCGCGTTCGCGGCGTTCGCCTGGGCGGCGGCGACTTGCGCGGCCGCCTTTTCGCCTTCGACGTATGCGTTCGAGGCGTTCTGGTTCGCCGCCTGCATGGCGAGAATTTTCTTTTCGTCGAGCTTCGAAAGCGTTTCCGCGTATGCCTGGCCGAGAAACGCCGTCTGCGCGGTCGTGTCGCCCTCGTGAAGCGCGGCGAGTTCCGTGGCGGTGAGACCCTTCACGGTGGCGGCGCGTTCGCGATCCGCCTTGACCTTTATTTCGGTGTTGCGGGCCTTGATTTCGACAAGACCGGCCAGATGTTCGCGCTCGGCTTCGCGCTGCTTTCTCTGGAGGTCGATCTCCGTTTCGCCGGACTTGCGGCGAATGTCGATTTGCGCCTCGGAGCGCTTCACCCACGCTTCGATCGAGATGCCGTCGATGACGGCGGCGGTGCGCGCCTCGGCCTCGCGCTCGGTACGCTTCACGGCGGCGACGGCGGCTGCCGCCTGGGCGTCCTTGAGGAGGGAATCTCGCGTGTAGTCTTTGAGCTGGAGGTCAAGGCCGAGCTTGTGCGCGAGAGTTTCGGTCTCGCGGGCGTCGCGCTCCAGGCGCGCTGCGGCCTCCAGCTCGGCGTCCCTGCGGGCGAGGCGGCCCGACGAGGCGCGCAGGGCGAGCTGCACCTCCTCCGAGCGCTCGATGCCGGCGAGATCCTTCTCCTGCGCGAGTTGCGCAAGGTATTCGGCCGTCTCCTGCTCCTTTTTCGCGTGGAATTGCGTTTCGGCGGCTTCGCGCTCCGCGCCGTCGCGGTCGCGTGCGGCGTCGCGCTCCGCCCGCGCCTTGGAGTCTGCGATGTCGGTCTCGGACTCCTCGGCCATGAGGGCGAGGTTCGCGCGCTTGAACTCCAGCTCGCGGCGGGCCTTGTCGAGCGCGGCGTATTTGTCCTGCATCTGCAGAAAGTCCGGCCCGCCGAACTCCACGGCGCCGACGCGCACGAGCGAGAGGCCGTTGCGCGAAAGCAGGTCCGAAAGCGCGCGCGACAGCGCCGCTTCGGCGCGCGGGCGGCGGTCGGGATCCTTCACGAGATCTTCGATCGTCGATTGCAGCGCGATGTCCTTCATCGCGGACGCGGCCTCGGCCATGAGCCAGTCGCACACGGCGTCGGCGGAGACGGAGCGGCGCTCCTTGAGGAAGTTTTCGAGGAACTCGCGCGCCTTGCCGGGAACGAACCGGAGCGTGATGTCCGCCGAGGCGGAGACCGTGCTTTCTTCGGCCGACCGGAGGCCCGGAAAGTTCACGGTGAAAACCATGTCGCCGGAGGCGACGAGGACGACCGAGCGCGGCGGCGGGTTGCCGAACCAGTTGATGGCGCGCAACGTGCCCTCCGGCGTGTGGCGGCCCGGCCCGAGGACGCGCACCTCGCGCCCGCCGTCGATGTAGAGCGCGACCGTCCCTTCCTGTATCTGGATGCCGTCCTTGAGCTGCCGCTCGTCCTCGCCGCACTCGAAGCGCTGCGCGAAGACGCCCGCGCCGCGATCCCAGACGCCGCCCGCGATGGCGACGCGCTCCTCCGGGTGGAGCGGGTGGTTGCAGTGCGGGCAGAAGTGCGCGTCGTTGCCGATCCAGCGGCGGCACGACGGGCACTTCACCCAGCCGCGCGGAGCGCCGGTGCCGCAGTCGCGGCAGAAGCGCGACTTCTTGGAGACGCGCCCGCCGCAGATTCCCCATCCGCGCGTGGCGAGGACTTTTTCGGCCTCCTCGCCGTGCAGGTGGACGGGTCGCCCCGAGGCGGCATCCACTCCATCAAGGAGCGCCTTCGCGGCGGCGAGCGCTTCGCCCGTGAGAGCCCGGCCCGTGGAACGATCGACTATCGCCGTGCAAGTGTCGTGAAACAGTGCCATGGTTCGCTTTCTTTCTTTGTTGTGGGCCTAAATGCCTGTCTGGGAAAAAGTGGTGACGCGGCCGCCGCCGAGAGCGGGCGGGGCGAATCCCGGCGCAAGCGCGACGGGCGAAGTAGCGCCGGAGAGGCTCAGCAGGAAGCGCGCGCCGTCCCAGCGCACCGAAGCGCCGCCGAGGGCGGGGTCCGCGCCGTCGAGCGCGACTTCGCTCCAGAGCGCGAGATACGATTCGGGGACTGCGTCTTCGCGCGTGAGAAGCGCGCCGCCGCAGGCGCCGGAGCGGGAAACGTCCGGCAGCGCCGCGAGCATGAGCGAAAGGACGGCGCCGGAGGGCGCCTTGGGCGCGACTTCGATGCGGGCGCAGCTGCTCGTCGCGACTCGCGCGGTGCCGCACGACTGGAGCGCAGCGCCGTCCACGGTTGTGCCGTAACTGGAAGGCGAAGAAGAGGTGCCCGGCATGATGTTGCCCGCGCCGTCGCGCCGCGGAGCGCCGTCGCGCACTTGGCAGTTGGAGCCTTTCGGCTCCAGGCCGAAGTGCGTGCGCGAAACGAACAATGACGCCTCGGCGTCCAATTCTTCGCCGCCCGGCGCGAAGACGCACAGCGTGGCCGCGTTGTCGAACGTGCGCCCCTCGCCGGCGTTTTCGCGCTGGCGGCCGAACCACGCGGGATTGCGCGCAAGAAGGTGCAGGCGGCGGTCGCCGAAATCGAGCGTAAGGCGCGTCGGCGAAGCGGCAAGTTCGAGGGCTTCGACGGCGCGGAACGGCTGCGGTCCGGTGCCCGGCGATGATGGGGACGCGCCGAAAGGCGCTTGCGGCATCGCCAATCTGGCAGTGTCGGAAATGATGCTGCCGAGATTCAAGTCGCCCGCGTTGCCGCCGGAGATGTTTATGTCGCCCGTGGCGCTGCCGGTGATGTTTATCGAAATCGGCGGGGGTCCGGAACTGGAAACGTTCTGCTCCACCACGAGATCGAGCGGCGCCGTCCAGATTTCCTTTTCGACGCTGCCGGCGCGCGAAATTTCAAGCACGGCTTCAAGCGCGAACGAACCGCAGCCGGATGGCATGAAGTTCACCGGGATGTCGGTCGAACCGGCGCCAGGAGCGAACTTGCGCACGGCAGGTCCGGCAAGCGTTTCGTCGCCGTTCCTCAGCGAAACCGAAGCCTCCGCGCCATCCCGCTCGTCAAGACGGACGCGGAATTTGAGGGCGCTCGACATCCCCTCCACGATCCGCCCCGGAAGGCTGCACTCCAACGCAACCGGAGGCCGGACGGAAGAGGGCCCGGATGAACGCGCGGACGCCGGCGCAAAAGTCGCTAAAGCAGCCGGAACAGGAGATGAAGCGCGGGATGGAGCGGACGAAGAAGCCGCCGACGAAGCGGCTAATTCATCGCGATTATACCCCCCCCCGTATGATTTTCACCATCAAGCGGAGCGCCGCAGTGTTGGCAGAACCGGCCGGCTTCGGTCGGGCAGGAGCATCTGGGGCAGACAACCTTGTTCATGGCGGGAGGGCGATTCAAAGGACTTTGGCTATTTTCCGCCGTGCCTTGCGCACTTGCGGACTTTGCGGCGGTTCCAGCAATCGAAGCAGATCGGCTCCTCGCAGCCGTCCTCCGAGCAAACGTGGACGAGCGAAGAGCGGCTGCGGTAGAAGGTGCCGCACGCGGCGCACGTACCGCCCGACGCGGCCTCGCGCTTCGTGCGCTCCAGGTAGGAAGCCAGATCGGAGCGCGACACGCGGTAGAGCTTGCCCAGACGCGAGGCCGGAAGCTCGCCCGTGCGGACGAGCCTGTAGATGAGCTGGTAGGTGACGCCAAGGACTTCGGCGACCTCTTCTAGGCTCAAATACTCTTTGTTTTCCGGTGGCATTTCGCTGGGCTTTCGAGTGGGATTGACTTGCGCCTTTCGGCTTGCATCCGCGTGAAGGCGACACCGAAAAAGCGAGCCTGTCCCGTCGGACAGGGCGGCATTCTAGAACAAATTATTTTTGTTGTCAAGTGTTCCGTTTGTTTTTATTTTGTTGACAAATTTTATATTTTATTTATATTTGTTTATTTTTCA
>JAFSUV010000052.1 GCA_017450425.1 Kiritimatiellia bacterium | reverse complement strand
GCGCCCACTTCGAGTCCCCGCCGGTGCCGCTGCCGAGCGCGCCGGGGCGCTGGACGCTGTGCGTCGCGTCGAACACCACGGGGTAGCCCAGCGCCCGCATGACCATGAGGTTGCGCATGTCGGCCACGAGGTTGCCGTAGCCGAACGATTCCCCGCGCTCCGTGAGCAGGATGCCGCGGTTGCCGGTGCTTTCGATTTTGCGCACCACCTGGGCCATCGCCTCCGGCGCCATGCCCTGCATTTTCTTGACGTTGACGACGCACCCCGTCTCGCCGGCGGCCACGACGAGGTCGGTCTGGCGGCAAAGAAACGCCGGTATCTTCAGCACTTCCACGCCGGCGGCCGCGACCGCCTCCGCCTGACGCGGCTCGTGGATGTCCGTCACCACCGCAAGGCCGGTCTTTTCGCGGACTTCCCTGAGGATGTCCAGCCCCTTTTCGAGGCCGGGCCCGCGGTATGAATCGATCGACGAGCGGTTCGCCTTGTCGAAAGACGCCTTGAACACGAGCGCGAAGCCGAGCTTCGCGGAAAGCGCGGCGAGTTTTTTCGCGATGCCGAGGCAGTGCGCGCGCGACTCGATGACGCACGGCCCGGCCATGAGCGCGACCGGCGAGCGCGGCCCGAAGGACGCTTCGTGGCCAAGCCCGCGGACGACCACTGTCCGGATCGGAGATGAATCGCTTTTTTTCTTGCCTGACATCCGAAATCCCCGTTTTTGCCGGGAGTGCACACCGCGCGGCGGAAAACGCCGCGCACGACGGCGGCCATTCTAGCAAACGCGCCGCGTCGGGGCAATCCGGTTGCGGCGGCGCCGGATTTTTGGTTTACTACCCGCGTGCGCCGGACTCGGCGCCGGCACGAATCTCGGCATGGAAGACAACAGCGAAAACAGCACCCGGGCGGCGGAAGGCGGCGGCATCGCCGCCGTCATTCCGTGCTACATGGAGCGCGGCCGCGTCGGGGAAACCGTGCGCGGCGTTTCCAGGGCCGGATTCCCGGCAATCGTCGTGGATGACGGCTCGACGGACGGCACCGCCGCCGAAGCCCGCGAAGCGGGCGCGCTCGAAGTGATCGTCCACGAAAGGAACGCCGGGAAAGGCGCCGCGATGGCGACGGGGCTCAGGAGGGCGCTCGCGCGCGGTTTCGACGCCGTCGTGCTCATGGACGGCGACGGCCAGCACGCCCCGGAGGAGCTCCCGCGCTTCGCAGAGGCGTTTCGCGCCGGCGCCTCCGTCGTGCTCGGCACCCGCATGGCGGATCATCGCGGGATGCCGTTTGTACGGTTCGCGACAAACAAGATCATGAGCGCCATGCTTTCCCGGAAACTCGGCAGGAAAGCGACGGATACGCAATGCGGCTACAGGCTGCTTGCGCGCAGTGCCGTCGAAGTCGTGCTCCGCGGCTCATCCGCGGGCTTTGCGGCCGATTCGGAGCAGCTCCTGCTCCTCGCAAAGGCCGGGTTCGATTTCACGGAAGTTCCGGTTTCAACAATTTACGGCGGGGAAAAGAGCAAGATTCGGCCGCTGCGCGACGCGCTCCGATTTTTCGCCATGCTCAGGAAGTACAAGTAATGTCGTTTTTCGACCGTTTCCGCCCTCTTCCCAGGATTTCCATCCGCGACATAGACCCGGACGCCTTCACCGTGCTCAAGCGCCTCCACGGCGAAGGCTGGACGGCGTATCTCGTGGGCGGCGGCGTGCGGGACATCCTGCTGGGGCGCGCCCCGAAGGACTTCGACGTGGCGACCGACGCCCGCCCTTCGCAGATAAAGAGGCTTTTCCCGCGCAACGCTTTCATCATAGGCAGGCGTTTCCGGCTCGTCCTCGTGCGTTTCGGCGAAAAGCAGATCGAGACCGCCACGTTCCGGCGCGATCCGGAGCAGGAGGACGCGCCGGGCCAGGATCGGGGCGACGGCGGCCAGGGCGCCGTCGCGGACGCGCCCGGCTCCCTTTACCAGTTTTCCGACAACGTGTTCGGCTCGCCCGAAGAAGACGCCCTCCGGCGCGACTTTACCGTAAACGCGCTTTTCTACGACCCGTTCGAGGACAAGGTCATCGACTACGTGGGCGGCCTCGGCGATCTCAAGCGCAGGGTGCTGCGCTCGATAGGCGACCCCAACGTGCGCTTTCGCGAAGACCCGGTGCGAATGCTGCGCGCGGTGCGCCTTTCGTCGCGTCTCGACTTCACCATACACCCGGCGTCGCTCGCGGCGATCAGCCGCCATGCGGATGAACTTCTCGCCGCGTCGAAGCCGCGCCTGTTCGAGGAGTTGCTGCGCCTTTTCACGTTCTGCAAGGCCGAAGAGGCTTTTCACAGGCTTTACGACACGGGGCTCATGGAGCGGCTGCTTCCGCAGGTCGCCGAATACGCCGGCCGCACGGGCGGCGCGAAATCGCCGCTGTGGCGCTATCTCGCCTCTCTCGACGCGGCGTTTTCCGGAGGACTGGAGACGCAGGAGAGGACCGATCCGCGCTACGTGCAGGAGAACGTGCTCCGCCTTGCCGCGCTCCTTGCGCCGCTCTACCGCGAAGCGGTCGGGCGCCCTTCCGTCAACGGCATGGCCGCCGCCGAGTCGCTCGTGTCCGAAATCCTGGTGCGTCCTTTCGCCTCCAAGGGCTGGCGGCCGCCGAAACTCCTTTGCGAAGACCTGTGTTGCGTCCTCGAATCGCTGCTGCGCTATCCGGCGCTCAATTTGAGGCGGCGCAGCACGTTTTCGCTTCCGTGGTTCCACACGGCAATGGTTTTCTGGGGCATTTGCGCGGAGGCGGAAAAGGACAAAAAGGCCGCCCCCGCGCTGGCGCACTGGAAATCGCAGTTCGACGAATGGGCGGCGGGGCCGCGCCCGCCGCGACGGGGTCGCTATGTGCCCGTGCCGCCCGATTCAGCG
>JAFSUV010000051.1 GCA_017450425.1 Kiritimatiellia bacterium | reverse complement strand
CTCCTCCACGCCACGGGCGGTTTCGAGCGCGACGCGCGCCACATGGTTCAAAAAGCGCATGGTTTTGGGAGCGGCCTCCGCAGTCGGCAGCAGCACCGCGAGGGATGTGCGCGCCCGCGTAAAGGCCACGTACCAGGCGCAAAGGGTTTCGAGCGTTTTCGCGGCCTTCGCTTCGTCGATCGCGTCGCGGATCGTTTCGTCGCGGTCGATTTGCGGCGCGGCCGGGATGATCCAGCGCGACGGCCTGGCGGGGTCGGCGATCTTGTCCGGATGCACGGCGGGGGTCCCGAACCCGGTGCGCGTCTCCGGCATCGGGAGGTAAACCCTGTCGAACGTGAGCCCCTTGCTGCGGTGCTGGGTCACGATCTTCACGACTGTCGGGTCGGCAAACGCCCGCTCCTCGCGGCTGCGCGCGAACTCGACGAAGCCGGTCAGCGTGCCGTCGCGCGTTTCGTCGTGCACGAAATCGGCGGCGGCGGCGACGAGGGCATCGAGCTTTTCGCGCAGGGCGGAGTCGATTTCGCTTTTTTCGCACGCTTCGAGCGCGTCGCCGCACCACTGCCGCAGCGCGGCGGCAAGGCCGAATCGCGCCACGGTGCGGGCGACGGTGGACGAGACGCGGCGGATTGCGCCGCGCTCGCTTTCGTCCGCGTCCGCTCCGCCGCCGAGGGTGCGGAACGGGGAGGTTTTGACGCGCCCCCAGGCTGCGGAGGCGGTGTCCGGATGCTCCGCGAGGAGCAGCAGCGAAAGGATGGCCGAGCAGATCGGGTGGTCGGAAATCGCGCTTTGCCCCTCCCACACCGCGCTCACGCCTTCGCGCAGGAGCGCTTCGCAGATCCGCTTGCCCTCCTTGTTTTCCGGCACCAGCACGGCGACGCCGTCCTTGCCGCGGCCGTCAACCGGGTGCGCCGCGAGATCCGCCGCTATCGCCGCCGCCGCGGCTTCGAGGAAGCCGCCCGGCGCGGCGGTGCGAGCGACGGCGTTTTCGAGGTTCAGGACCCGCACGGCGGCATCGCCCGCCGGCGGCGCCTTCGACGACTGCTCTTCCCAGATCTTTTCCCACGCCTCCACGGCGAGGCTGGCCGCGCGGCCCGGCGCGTTCTGCGCCGCATCCATGGATTTGCGGATTTCGGCCGGCGCGAACACGCGGTTCACGAAAGCGGCTATTTCCGGGGAGAAACGGTACGACTCGACGAGCGAACGCAAGCAGTAGGCCGAGTCCGCCTCCTCTTCCGCGAAGAGGCGCGAATCGCCGCCGCGCCAGCCGTAGATCGCCTGTTTGGCGTCGCCCACGACGAAAAGGGTGCGGCGGCCGTCGTCCGACTGCTTTATTTCGTCGGCGATCGGCCGCAAGACCGCCCATTGGCCGGGGGAAGTGTCCTGAAACTCGTCAAGCGCCATGTGGGCGATGCGGGCGTCGAGGCGCCATGCGAGCGCCGTCGCGGCTTCTTTCGGCAAAAAGCGCAGCAGCCGCGGCTGGTCGCCGAAAACGAGCCTGCCCCGGCTGCGTACGCGCTCGCGGTAATCGTTTTCAAAGGCGAGCGAGAGGCCGTACAGGCCGCGGGCCTTTTCGCAAGCGATTTTGAGCGCCACGGCGAGCATCGCCTCGCCGAGCGCGGCGAGGGCCGCCGCCGCCGCGCCCGCAAGCTCGATCTTCTCGCCCTTTTTGGCGCCGAACTTGACGACGGCCGATTCTCCCGCTCCGTCGGCGAACGCCGCTTCGGCAAGTTTTTTGGCGGGCGTGACGCGGCTTGAAGCGAGTACGCCAAGGCCGGCGCGGGCGATGTCCGCGCACGCGCCGTCGAACTTGTCGCCGAGGCCGGCTTCGTCGAAAACCGGGCGGGCCGCTTCGCGGAACGCCGCAAGGCGGGCCGCGAGACGCCCGCGAAGCGCCTCTTCCGGGAGCGCCAGCGCTTTTGCCAGGGCCGGGCGGCTCCGCCCCCAGATTTCGGCCGGGTCGCCCCACGGCGAAAGGCCGGTGCCGGCGGCGAGGCGGTCGAGCAGCTCTTCGTGCCACGAGGAAATCTTCTCGGCGATGTCTTCCGAGAGCGAGCGCGGGAACCGGCCGCCGGAGATCGACTGCACGATTACGGAATACCGCTCGTACGCTTCGCCGCCGGCGTCGCCCATCGTTTTTTCCACGACGGCCGCGCGAAGCGCCTTCGCGGCGTCCTCCTCGACGATCCTGAAGGCGCCGGGCAGGCCCGCTTCGGCCGCGAACGCCCGGAGGGTGCGCGTCATGAACGAATCGATGGTCGTCATGAGCGAAAGGTGCTGCCGCGCGATGAAGGCCCGCAGCGCGGCGCGGAAAGTCCCGACCGTGGGCGGCGCGGAGGCGAAGGCTCTGCCGATCGCGGCG
>JAFSUV010000050.1 GCA_017450425.1 Kiritimatiellia bacterium | reverse complement strand
GACATGGGCAATGCGCTGCGCTCCGGCTTTTCCATAGCGCAGGCGGTGGAGCGCGTCGCCGAGGGCGGCGAGCCTCCGATTTCGGTCGAGTTTGCGACTGTGTTGCAGCAGGTGCGGGTGGGGGTGCCGATGGACGACGCCCTGCGCAACATGGCCGACCGCGTGGGGTCGGAAGATTTGTCGCTCGTCGTGACGTCGATGGAAACCGCGCGCAAGTCCGGCGGGAACCTGGCGGAAATATTCGAGACGATTTCGGCCACGATCCGCGCCAGACTGCGGATAAAGGCGCGGGTGAAAACCCTGACCGCGCAAGGGCGCATGCAGGGCGTCGTCCTTTCGGTCATGCCCGTCGTGGTCTGCGGCGCCCTCGCCGCGCTTCAGCCCTCGCTTTTTTCGCCGTTCGTCCGCTCGCCCGCCGGGGTGGCGGTGCTTGCCGTCGCGGCGGCGATGGTCGCGGCCGGTGCCGTATGCATACGCAAAATAGTTTCCATCGATGTGTGAAGACGGCGGCGGGTCGAAGCCCGCGTTTTTCCTTGATCGGGATGACACCCTCGTGCCGGACGCGGGCTACATGTCGCGCCCGGAGCAGCTCTCGCTCCTCGGCGGAGTGCGCGAGGCGCTTCTCGCGGCCAAGGCTGCGGGGTGGCGCCTCTACCTCCTCACGAACCAGTCCGGAATCGGGCGCGGGTACTACACGATGGCGGACGCCGTGGTCTGCAACGGGCGGCTTGAAGAATTGCTCGGCCTTAGGTTCGACGGCATCTGCATCGCGCCGGAAAAGCCGGGCGAGCCTTCGCGCTACCGCAAGCCGTCGCCCGCGTTCGTTCTCGAGCGGATCGCGGCGGACGGCCTCGACCCGGAGCGGTGCGTCGTCGTGGGCGACAAGACGTCCGACATCGAGTGCGGCCTTGCCGCCGGAGTCGCCGCCGCCCTTGTCGCGCGCGGCTCCACCCGCGCCCTGCGCCCTGACGCCGCCGCTTTTGCGGCTTCGCACGGCGTGGAGGCGTTTCCGTCCGCCGCCGCGGCCGTCGCGGCGTTCGTCGGAAAACGGGATGATTTGCGGGGTGCCGTGCGGCCTGACTGAATAAACGGCGCCGGAGATTCGTCAAATGGCCGCAACAGTCCGAAAGGAGGAATCGCAGGACGCGCTTCTTGAAAAGGCGCGGCGCGGGGATTTCGATGCGTTCGCGGCGCTTTGCGAGCCGTGCAGGCGCAAGATTTGCATCTATCTCTGCTCCTGCGGCCTCGCTTCGCCGGACGACGCCGAGGACGTGTTCATGGACTCCGTTTTGCGCGCCCGGCGGTCTCTCGACCTTTTCCATGGCTCCTCTTCGTTTTCAACCTGGCTTACGACCATTGCGCGGAACATCGCGCTCGACCGCCGCCGCAGCGCTGCGGCGCATCCCGTGCTTTCGCTCGACGCGCCGCCGACCGATCGCCGCGACGACGGCGGCACGGTGCCCGAGCCGCGTCTTTCGCGCGACGAATCGTTCCCGAATCCTGCGGCGCCGCCCGATCCCGCCGCCGCGCTCGATGCCGAAGCGCGGGCCTTCATCGTCCGCTCGGCCTTGAGGGAAGTCCCCGTGAAAACACGCGAAGCGCTCGTCCTCTTCTACATGCAGAATCGAAGCTACCAGGAAATTTCCGAAATCCTCGCGATTCCGATCGGCACGGTCATGTCGCGCCTCCACAACGGCCGTCGCCAGCTGGAGCGGTCTCTTTTCGCCCATGCGGAGGATTTGCGGTGAAGGCCCCGGATCTGGCGCGCGGGGAAGCGGCGCTTTCCGATTCCGAAGTGGCGCGTCTTCTCGCATGCG
The DNA here is from genome assembly GCA_017450425.1 of Kiritimatiellia bacterium. Taxonomy (GTDB): domain Bacteria; phylum Verrucomicrobiota; class Kiritimatiellia; order RFP12; family UBA3636; genus UBA3636. The sequence goes on along the minus strand of JAFSUV010000050.1, from coordinate 242 downwards.
CCGAAGTGGAGCCCGCGCTCGAAGGGCGGGCTGCGTTCTGGCGCGAAGCGCAGCTTCTCGATGCGCTGCGGGACGAGACTTGCGCCGCCGCCGCCATTCACCTTCGCGCGCCGGAAGCGTTCTGGCGGGAAGCCCGCCGCCGTGCGCGGCGCGAGAGGCTCGAACGGGCGGTGCGCCGGGCGTTGAGGGCCGCGAGCGCGGCTTCGTCGATCGCGGCGGCCGTTTCGTTCGTCGCCGCATCG
>JAFSUV010000004.1 GCA_017450425.1 Kiritimatiellia bacterium | reverse complement strand
GTAGTGCTGATAGACACGGGTCACTCATACGCTGGGGTGTGTAACCAGATATACCGCACGACACATGGCAAGGACCGGCTCCGCCGGCGCCTTCCGCTGGCGCCGCCGCGCGATTCCCCTCGTCCCCGGCGGCGAAACGGCGGTCGAGCTCTAACGCACCGCATCGCGTCTTTGGCGCGACGCCGGTACCGGCGACGGAGCGCAGCCTCCGGCGGCTTCACAGTGTCGTCTGCGTAGAAAGACACCGGCTTGTGGTATGATTGGGACTCCGAAACCGCAATACAGGAAGACGAACCATGGACTTCAACGAACTCATTACCGACTTCGCCTCGCGCCACAGCATAGAGGGCCTCGCCATCGAGGACAACACGGCTTTTATCGATGTGGACAACATTCCCGTCGCTTTCGCAGATGTCGGCGACGACGTGCTCATCTCCGCCGTTATTGGAGAGCCGCCCACCGAAGGCCGCGCCGAGTTCGCCGAACTCCTGCTCGAAGCAAATCTTGAATCAAACACCTTTTTCGGCAAATCCAGGGAGAACGGCAATTACATCCTTTCGCGCCGCATTCCGTTCTCCGGAGTGGATGCCGCGACCTTTGACTCGGCGCTTGAGGCCATCATCAACGCCGCCGAAACCTGGCGGAAACTCCTCGAAGACTTCCGTCCCGCCGCCGAAGCAGCCGCCAAAGCCGATACTGCGGACACTTTGGACTTGGGCGCCGGGTCTTTCATGCAGGTTTGAACCAGACCTTGGCGATCGAAATCAACAACGCCAACAGCGAACAACCGATTCGTCGGGTTCGCGTCGAATAAATGAAGCATTTTCCAGGAAGTCTTGTCGCCGCATGCGCGGCCGCCATGTTCGCTGCGACGGGGTGCGGCAGCGATCGGCAGAAAGGGGCCGATGTCGCGGAAGACCGCGCCGACGGGCCGCTCGTCGCCGCGATGATGCCGGACATCCCGCCTTATCTCTACCTCGACCCCGACACGGGTGAAGTGAAGGGCATCGACGTCGATATCATCCGCGCCGCCGCCGCGCGGCTCGGACGGGATCTGGAGATTCGCACCGCCCCGTTCGCGGAAATCCTGCCCGCCGTGAAAAACGGCACGGCCGACTTCGCCGCCGCCGGAATCACGATCACCGAAGGCCGCAGCCGCGATGCGGATTTCTCGGACTCCTACGCCGAAGAGGGCTGCGTGTTCCTCTACCGCGCCTCCGATCCGCCGCCGACCATGATCCGCGCCGAATCGCTGCGCGTCGGCGTCGTCGATTCCATGTTCGGAGACTTCTACATCACGCGCCACGGCATCGAGCCGTTCCGCTTCGCGAGTCTGCCCGAAATCGTGACGAACCTCGTCGCCGGCCGTCTGGACGCGGTTTTCTACGACCGCCCGGCGCTCGCCATCGCCGCTCAGGCATCCGGAGGGGCGCTCGCGGTGACGCCGCTCGTGACGCGCGAATACTACGGCATCGCCGTGCGCAAGGGTCGCCCCGACCTGCTCGCTGCCGTGAACGATGTCATCCGGGAGCGCAGGGAGGGGGCTGCGCAATGAAGGTCGATCGCAAACTCGCATTCCGCCTCGCGGGCGCCGTCGGGGTGGCATTCCTCGCCTCCCTTCTCTTCACGTGGGCGCTGCACGACCGCATGACGGAGCGCAATGCGCACCGCCTGATCGACATCGCCTTCACGGATGTCGAAAACGCCATCCGCGAGGCGGTGGACCGCCGGCTCGTCCGGCAGGCGATGCTCTTCCGGGACCATCTGTCGAACCTGCGCGCCGAGCCGGTATGGGCCGATCCAAAGGCCGCGACCGCGCGGCTGCGCGCCGTCGCCGACGAGCTCTTCGTGGACGAACTCTGCGTGATCGACGCCAACGGCATCCTTACGCACAGCGCGAACGCCGGCGACATCGGCTTCGACTTCAAGACCATCGGCGGCCAGGCCGCGGGGTTTCGCCCTCTGCTCGACCGCGAGACCGAGATCACGCAGCCCATTCTCCCGAACACCCGCGCCGGCGACATGGTCAAGTACGTCGGCGTGTGGCTGCCGGAAGGCGGTTTCGTCCAGGTGGGCTGCCGCGAGGCGTCGCTGCGCCGGCTCGCGAGGTCTGCCGTGACGGGCCTCACCCACAACCGCCATGTGAGCGGGCGTCAGGGCTATATCGTCATCACAACCGCAAGCGGGACCATCATCTCGCACCCGGAT
>JAFSUV010000049.1 GCA_017450425.1 Kiritimatiellia bacterium | reverse complement strand
CGCCGTGCCGGCGCTCCGCGACGCCTTTTCGCCGGTCCTCGCCGTGAAGCGGGATTCGACCCTCGAACGGCTGTTTTCGGCGCTCGATCCGATGCAGGACCTCGCCGACGACATCGACGGCGTGCTGTCGGACGAGCCGCCGGCTTCCATTTCGGACGGCGGCACGATCCGCGCGGGTTTTTCGCGCGAACTGGACGACTTGCGCGCCGTGCAAAGCGACGGCCGCGCGTGGATCGCGACCTTCCAGGCCTCCGAGGCCGCCCGCACCGGCATCAAAAACCTCCGCATCCGCTACAACCGCGTCTTCGGCTACTACATCGAGGTCACGACTTCCCAGCTCCCGCTCGTGCCGCCCGATTACGTGCGGCGCCAGACCATAGCCGGCGGCGAGCGCTTCACCACGCCCGCCCTCAAGGAGCGCGAGGCGCTCGTTTCCGGCGCCGAGGAGAAGGCGCTCGCCCTGGAGCAGGAGATTTTCGACGCCCTTCGCGCGCGGATCGTCGCAAGGACCGGCGAAGTGCAGTCCGTCGCCCGCGCCGCCGCAGAGCTCGACGCGCTGCGCTCGTTCGCGGACAGGGCGATCGCCCTCGGCTACGCCCGCCCGGTCGTGGACGACTCCGACGCGCTCGAAATACGCGGCGGGCGGCACCCCATTTTGGAACAGCTCCCCGAAGCGGAGCGGTTCGTGCCGAACGACACCGTGCTCAACGGCTCTTCGCGCCAGATAGTCCTCGTCACCGGCCCGAACATGGCCGGCAAGTCAACGTACCTCAGGCAGACCGCCCTCATCGCGCTCATGGCGCAGTGCGGCTCGTTCGTGCCGGCGGATTCGGCGCGGATAGGGCTGGTTGACCGCATCTTCACGCGCGTCGGCGCGTCGGACGACATGGCGCGCGGCCGCTCGACCTTCCTCGTCGAAATGCAGGAAACCGCGGCGATCCTCAACAACGCCACCCCGCGCTCGCTCGTGGTTCTCGACGAAATAGGCCGCGGCACTTCGACTTTCGACGGCATTTCGATCGCATGGGCGGTTGCCGAGTTCCTTCACGACACACCGGGCGCAAAGGCGCGCACCCTCTTCGCCACGCACTATCACGAGCTTGCAGATCTGGCGCTTTCAAAGCCGGGCATAGTCAACGCCTCGGTGCTCGTGCGCGAGCGCGGCGATTCGGTCGTGTTTCTAAGACGCGTGGTCGATGGGCCGGCGGACAAGAGCTACGGCATCGCCGTGGCGAAACTCGCCGGAATGCCCGCCCCTGTTATCTCGCGCGCCAAGCAGATACTGGCCAATCTCGAATCGAACGAAATCGACCAGTCAACCGGACAGGCAAGTTTCGCCGCGCCCCGCCGCCCCGCACCGGCGCGCGCAGCCCGCACCGACGGCGCCGCGCAATTGGAGCTTTCGCTTTAGCGGGCGGCTCGCCGGCGGGCGCTTTCCGTCACGGCACCGCCAGCACAAGGCGGGCGAAGCCGATGTCGCCACCGGTGGAAACTTCGACCGAACCGGCGGTCGGGTCGAGCGCGCGGAGAGTCGCGTCGGCGGTGCCCAGGTCTTCTGCGCTCGCCGCAGTTTCAAGGTACAGCGCCGCGCCGCCGCGCAGCGCCCCCACCGCGCTTTCCTCGCCGGCCGCGTTTGTTTTGGTAAACGACCAAGCAAGCGTCATGGCCCCGGAAGACTCGCCGACTTCTCCCGACTCGCCAACCGACATTGACGTTATTTCGAGCGCCACCCCGCCCGCGACGTCCGCCGGCAGCGCGTCGAGCCACGTCGCCAAAGCCAAAGTTTCGTCGTCCCAGCCTTCAAAATCCGCAGCGCTCGCGCCCGCTTCAAGCTTGTCCGCCATCCACACGCACCTCTGCGGAATCTCCGCGCCGAGATAGACTTTCTTCGACTCAACGCACGGAATGAGATCCAGTTTGTTTGCCGTGGAAGCGGGACTCGGCGGCGTGTCGAAACTCTCTTCGATGTCGCAATCGACCTGCTTCATCGTGGCGAAATCAGAGCCGGAGGCGGATGTCGCGATGCGATACGCTTTCTTCGTGTCGGTGTCGTAAATCAGAGTCCCGAACCAAAACGTATGCCACAGATCCTCGTAGCTGTCGTAAAGCTCGGCTTCCGGGTCGAGATCATCGAGCGAACCGGCAAAATCCAGCGGGACTTCCGTGCTCGACGCCGGCCCAACCGCAAAGTCGCCATTCAAATCGGCATCGTACCATACCAAAGAAGCCGAAAAGGCCGAAGACGGCGAACCGAGCCACTGCAACGTCGAAAAACCGGAATCGTTGTCGAAAGTCCCGTCCCCGAAAAACGCCAGCCGCATCGAGTACTTTGCATTGAAGTCCGCGACCCCGAACTCCTCTCCAATTTCGCCGGCGCACAGTATTGTGCCATTGTAGGGTTTCTCGATGTACGGGCGGATGCCCCACGTCATTTGAACGGCAAGGACCGAATTGTCGGCGATGGCGGCTCTGGCCGCAAACGCCGCCCCGGCCAAAACCCCGGCCAAAACATTTCGGCGACACGCAGTTTTCCCGTTCATCTACACCTCCATTGCGCTGTTCCTTGAAAGAAAGAAGCCGCATCGCCTTTCAAGCGATGCGGCCGGAATGAATTGGCTGTGCAATTCGATTACGCCACGCGGCGGCGGCTAACAAGCATCGCGATGCCGGCAAGTGCCAGCGCGGCAGTTGCAGGCTCCGGAACCGAAGTGGCGATCGTCTTGATCGTACCATTCTCCCACACGGAATCGGAGAACGTGGCAGTTCCATTGACGGCTCCTCCTGGCGTGAGGGGGTCGTTCCCGGAATCCGCAGTGGTCACGACTGTCATGACGCCGTCGCTACCGTCGGAAATGGCATAGTAAGTGCTACCGGACTTGTAGGCCATGTAGTACGTGCCACCTGCGGTGTTGCTGTCAGTCCAAGTACCCTGAAGGGGATCGGTGTCAATCAACGTGTTGGAGCCGCTATTGACCTGAGTCGAATCGGTGACGGTGATTATACCGGACGAGGAATCGTACGACATTGCGTTGGCATCCTGCAGGATGAACACGATGTCATTGATGCCCACTTCGATTGCATTTGCGTCAGTGCTGCCATCAGTCAGGTTGGGAAGTTCCCAGTCGATGGTCGTAGCGCCGAGCAAACCGACCAAGCCCAGAGTCGCGGCAAATGAAAGTATGTTTTTCATTGTCTATCGTTGTTTGAAGTTTTTTAACCTGTGGACACTAACGCTAGTCGTTGCTGACGCTAGGCGCGGCAAAAGTCAGTGTACCGCTCACCGGAGCCGTGGAAGTGCCATTCCCGAGGACTACGAAGAACGACTGCCCGGCGCCGAACGAATCAGGTACAGAATTGGCAGAGACCTTGTTTTTCCAGGAACCACCCGAAGTTGTCTTTTTGTACCAATACACATCGTAACCGGTGCCGTTCCAAACATGGACTTGGTTTGCCACCGCAAAGCGATTGCCACCAGCAGTGGAGAACGTGAGATCGTTCAGCGACCATTCGTCGGCAAACGGAGGCGCGACAACCGCCATTTTCGTGGAAAGGGTTTTTTCCACTGCGGCCGATTCCGAAGGAGCGACGCCAATCTCGTACGCATTCGTGGCGGACGAGGCGTTGACGAAGAAGGAATCCCCCTTGGAGACCGAAAGCGCCCCGACCGTGCTATCCGAATATCCAGACCCCGTGTAGGTCTTGACTGCGGCAGTGCTGCTGAGACCCGAAATGACGGACGCAAGGGATGCGTTCGACGCTTCGACGCTTATGCCAATGAGGTTGTAGCCTTCCGTGACTGGTATCGTGATGACTGCGTATTCGGCGGACTCCACCTCCGCCGCCTGCGCGGACACGCCTACGGCGAAAACGCCGGCGGCGAGTGCAGCTATTGCTTTTTTCATTTTTGTTTTCGTTGTTGTTGTTTTGAGGAAAGTGCGAAGCGCCGAAAAACGGCACAATCGCCCTATCGCCGCCCATTGTAGCAATCCCCCAGAAAAAATGCAAGCGCTAATTTTTCGCGATTTGTTCGCGGAAACGTGCCCGTAGTTCGCAGAAGTGGCGGTGAAGCAGCCAGCGCCTCGGCCTCGACTCTTTTAGACTCTCCTCCCGCCCTTGCCAGAGAGCGCCGCCCGCGCCCTAGTAAGGCCCCCTCCGGGAGGGGGCTCCCGCGCGGAGTGCGGGTGGGGGAGAACGCGGCACTGGCCCCCTCCGGGAGGGGGCTCCCGCGCGGAGTGCGGGTGGGGGAGTACGCGGCACTGGCCCCCTCCGGGAGGGGGCTCCCGCGCGGAGTGCGGGTGGGG
>JAFSUV010000048.1 GCA_017450425.1 Kiritimatiellia bacterium | reverse complement strand
GTCGGCAAGCATGGTGCCGATGAGGTAGCGGCATTCGGCGATCGGGGACAGGGACGAAAGGTCAACGCCCTGCTCCAGCCCCTGCTTCTCGAGCGCTTCGTCGATCTGCTCGAGCTGCTCCATGTAGTCGTCAACAAGCTTTTTCGCCGTTTCGGGCCGCCCCTCGACGACCCGCATGTGCGCGAGCAGGCCCACCGAGCGCCCGAACCAGACATCCTGCTTCCAGAAGAGCTTTTCGATGAGTTTCTTCGCTTCGGCGAGCGTTTTGGCGCGCGCTTCGCCCTTTTCGCCGCCCGCGCGCTTCACCAGCAGCTGCGCCAGCTCGAAGGTGCCCTGCCGGAACGTGCCGTCTTCAAGCCCGCCGACGGCGAGAAGCTTGCGGTAGGCGCCGATGGCGTCGGCCTCGCGGTTGAGGAAGATGAGCATCTGCGCGTACTTGTAGCAGGACTGCGCGTAGAACTCCGCCAGCGCCGCCGGCGGGGCGGAGCCGTACTTCTTGAAGAGGGCCATGTAGATCGCGTCGGCTTCCTGGTAGCGGTCGCGCGTGAAAAAGTAGTCGGCCATGAGAAGCTTCATCGCCCACGTTTCCGGCGCATCCTGGTCTGGCTCTGCGGCGATGACCTTCTTCGCCTCGTCGAAACGGCCGAGGCGGAGCGTCTGCTCGAGAGCCGCGGTTTTGAGGATGGCCTTGGCTTCGGGGTATTTCGCCTGCACGTCCTTCAGCACCAGATCGGCGTACTCGGCGAGACCGGCTTCGTTGAGGAGGTTCACGTACCGCACTTCGAGCCGGACGGCCTCGCGGCGCTCTTCCGGCGTCTGGCGCGGAGCGGCGGCGGATTGGGAGGCAAGCGCGACAAGCAACGCCGGGACGCACAGCCGCGTCAGCGGGCGCGAAAGGAAAAGGGAACGATGGATTGTCATGGACAAAGACGGAAGATTATGCGCAAGTGAGGCGCTGGGCGCGATGCGGCGCGATTGTCCGCCACACGGAGACCCATCTTACCAAAATGCAAGGATTGGTGCAACAGGGCCTTGACGGTCCGCAGCCGGGCATTCGCTTGCCTGAAACCGAGGCAAGTGATACCATGTGCGCCGCATGAGCCGCAGTAGAAGAAAAAAGAAACAGGACAGCCGCGCCGGCGCGGAGGCGCTTCTCGCCGAATGGCAGAAGGAGCGCCTTCTGCGCGACCGGGACTTTCCGTTGCCGCCTCCGGGGCCGTCGGAGATTACCGTAGTCACCCATTTCGCGCCCGGCGCCTCCAATCGCGACGAAGCGCTGGAGCGTCTGCAGTGCGCCTTGATGGAGACATGGCGCAACTGCGGGTTCATGCTTACCACGATCGTGGCGGACAGGGAGACGCCCGCCCTCGAGGAGTTCGCATCCGGTTTCGGCGGCAAGGTCGAAGTGCAGATCGAGCCGGGCATACGCTCGGCGCGAAAATGCGACATCGCGGCGGATCGCGCCGCGAAACTGCCGCTGAGATTCCGCACGTCGGTGGCGCTGGTCGTGTCGGCGGACGCTTTTCCCGTGCGTCCCGGCATCGGTTCGTTCGTTGACAAGTTTGATTTCGTCGGCGCACCGTGCGCCCTGTCGGAGTCGTGGATTGCGCGCGCCGTGTCGTCGTTTTTCGGCATCCGCGCCATGGACGGCGATTTTTCGCTCCGCTCGCGCAAGCTCTGCGAAAACGTGGCGAAGGCCTGGAAGGCGCATTTCGGCGGCAAGGCCGTGCCGGAATCGTTTTCGGACGGGCTTTTCGCCACCAGCTTCCTCCCTTCGCGTTCCATTTCATTCCGCCGGGAGATGCGACTGCCGTCGTTTTCCGAAGCCCAGCGGTTCTCCGTCGGCGGCAGCGGTTCGGTGCGCGCTCCGGCCGCCCTGCCGTTCGGGGTGAGCGGAGTCCAGGCGTTCGCCTGCCTGAACCGGGCCGGTCTGATTTAGCGCTGCGCTCCCTGCGGGAGCCGTTTTTTGCAATACACAAAACTCTAAAACATGAAGATACTTGTCACCGGAGGCACGGGCTTCACCGGCAGCCACCTTGTAAAGCACGTCCTGCGCGAGGGCAACAAGTGCGTGGTCCTGGACAACCAGAGTTCGCCCAACCCCGAAAAGGAGCAGCTGCTCGAGGAGCTCAAGAGCCTCGGCGCAGAGGTCATTATCGGAGACGTCACGCGCGAAGAAGACCTGCGCCGGGCCGTCGCGGGGTGCGACGCCGTTTACCACCTTGCCGCGGCGTTTCGCAACATAAACGTGCCGAAGAAGGTTTACGACGACACCAACATCGGGGCGATGCGCACCTTGCTCGCGCTGTGCAAGGAGCTTGGCGTGAAAAAGCTCATATACTGCTCCACGCAGGGCGTGCACGGCGACATTGCGTCCCTTTCGGAGGTTCCGCCGAAACCGGGCTCCGAGGATTCGCCCATCAAGCCGGAGGACTACTACCAGTACACCAAGCACCAGGGCGAGCTGGTCATAGCCGGTTTTCTCAAGGAGAATCCGGATTTCGACGTGACGATCCCGCGTCCGACCGCGCTTTACGGGCCGGGAGACCCGGCGCGCTTTCTCATGATCTACAAACGGGTGAAGAAGGGGTGGTTCCCATTCTTCGGCAAGGGTGAGGCGTTCTACCACCCCGTTTACGTGGAGAATTTCTGCGACGCCTTTTCGCTCGCGATGTCGCACCCCGCGTCGAAGGGGCAGACCTACATCATCGCCGACGACAAGTTCTATTTCATAAAGGACATAGTCCGCAAGATCGCGGACATCGAGAAGGCCGACGGTCTCATCAAGGGCTGCAGGATGATCCACCTGCCCTTCTACCCCATGTATTGGCTCTCGTTTGCCGTCGAAGCGATCTGGAAGTTTCTGCCCGGCGATCCGCCCATTTTCCCGCGCCGGGTCGATTGGTACAGGCAGAACCGGGGATTTGTCATCGACAAGGCCCGCCGCGAGCTCGAATACGAGCCGAAGGTGAAACTCGACGAAGGACTCAAACTCGCCTACGACTGGTATCGCGCGCACAAGTATCTCTAGATTGCCCGCCGTGAAAGTCCGCCTCGCCCGCATTGCCGCCGTCGCCGCCGTCGTTTTCGCGACCGCGGCGACATCGGCCTTTGCGCGCCTGGAGACGCTTCGCATCGCGAACTACAATGTCGAAAACCTTTTCGACGCCACGGTGAACTCCCCGACCAACCCTCTCACGGGCGAGCCCGGCGACGCCGAGTGGAGCGCGTCTTCGTGGCGGCGCTGGACCGAGGCCCGCTATCGCACGAAGCTGGCGAAACTCGCGTGGGTCGTCGATAAGATGAAGCCGGACATCCTCGTCGTCGAGGAGGTCGAAAACGCGGCTGTTTGCAGGGCGCTCGCCGACGAAATCGAGCGCACCTACCACTGGTCGATCCCGCATCTTGCGCACCGCGAGTCGCCCGACCCGCGCGGCATCGACGTGGCGATCCTTTCACGCTACCCGGTGAAGAAGGTTTCGTACAGCGCTAAAACCGGCCGGCGCGGGCTTCTCGCGGCGGATTTGGAGGTCGATGGGACCGTCGTCACCGTATTTGCCAACCATTGGAAGAGCCAGATCGGAAACGCGAAGGAAAACGCGCGCGTTCGCGGCGATGAGGCGGCGAAGCTGCGCGAAGCGATGCTTGCCAGACTGAAGGCGGATCCCGATGCGGTGCTGGTTGCGCTCGGCGACTTCAACGAGAACATGGACGGTCCGGCGATGGCGGAGAGCCTCCGCGCAGCCGGCGACCGCGACGAAGCGCTCTCTTCGCTGCGCGGCGATTTTTCGTCCATCAAGTTTTTCAATCTCGTCGGCGACATTCCGGAAAAAGAACGCGGCACGTATTTTTACGCACGGTGGAAGACGTGGAACACGCTTGACGGCATCGTCGTGCAGCCGCGAATGCTCCTTCCCGCCTCTTCAGGCGGGCCGGCGTGGCGCGCCGGGGCGCCAGGCGAGACCGCCGCATTCAAACTTCCCCAGATGCAGTGGGGCTCGGACGGGCGGCCGAACGCATTCCGCCGCATGCGCAAATACGAGGCCGGCAGCAGCGGCGGCAAAGTGGCGGACGAAGGCGCCTACACGGACGGCTATTCAGACCATTTTCCGCTTCTCACGGTGCTGCACCGCGCGTCGGACTGAATGGCGGGAAGGATGTTTTCGATGGATGCTCTGCCGCCGTCTCCCGCAAAAAGCGAAGCGCTCGCTTCGCGCATGTCTTCGCTTGGGATCCGCGAAGAGGACATCGTCGAAACCTTCGTGCGCGGCGGCGGCCCCGGCGGGCAGAAGATCAACAAAACGTCTTCGTGCGTCGCCTTGCTGCACGTGCCGAGCGGGCTTCGGATAAAGTGCCAGGCGGAGCGGTCGCTCACGCTGAACCGCTACCGCGCGCGCTTTCTGCTTTGCGAAAAAATCGCCGAGCGCATCGAGGGCGCAAAAAGCCTTGCGCGGCAGCAGGCCGAGAAGATACGACGCCAGAAGCGCCGCCGCTCGCGCCGCGCCAAAGCGAAAATGCTGGCCGACAAGCACGCCAACTCGGCGAAGAAGGCGCTCCGCCGACCGCCGGCGGCGGAATAGCAAAACGCCGGCCGCTATTCCACGGCCTCTTCCGGCGCTGCGTCCGCTCCCTGCTGCGGCGGAGCCGCCGCTTCTCCGGGAACGACGGTTGCCGATGACACCGAATCGCCCTGGTTGATTGCGACGATCTTCACGCCCTTTGCGCCGCGGGCGGTTTCGCGAATCGAGCCCACGGACGTGCGGACCAGTTGGCCCTTGGCGGTGATGACCAGGATTTCGTCGGCGGGAAGGACGCCCTTTTCGCCGGTCTCGACCGCCGGGTCCGCCGCATCGCGCTCCAGATGCACCGCTGCGGCGAAGACGACCTTTCCGTTGCGGTCGCCGGTGTCGATCGAGCGGACGCCCTTGCCGCCGCGGTTGTGGATCGGATAGGCGTCGAAGGTGTTCAGCGTGCCGTAGCCGTTCTCGACCATGAACAGAATGCGCGCAGCCGGATCCCTCTCCTCTTTGACCACGGCGACGACGCTGTCGTCCGCGCCGGCGAGCGTCACGCCGCGGACGCCGCGCGAAGCGCGTCCGAGCGGGCGCAGCTGCTCCTCGGAGAAATGTACGGCCTGGCCGCAGGCTGTCGCCACGACAACCTTGTCGCCGCGCTCCACGAGCTCGGCGGAAACCAGCGTGTCGTCGTCGTCGATGGCGATGGCGCGGATGCCCACCTTGGAGACGTTCTTGTATTCCGAAAGGACGGTCTTCTTCACGACGCCCTTGCGCGTCACGAACAGCACGGCCTGGCGGTTGTTGAAGATTTCCTTGCCTTCGCGCATTTCAAAGCGCCCGGAGCCGGTGGCCGCGGCTTCGTTGCGGAACTCCTCGGCGGCCTCCTCGGCGGTGCCGAGCGAAACGAGCGCGAGCACCTTCTCGGCGTCGCGCGGGGCAAGCGCCCTGCCGTCCTTGTCCTTCGCGCCCTCCTTCACCGCCGGCTGGAGCGGGAGGAAGTTGACGATCGGCTTGCCGAACGAGTTCGGATCGGTCTCCGGCAGATCCCACGCGCGGCCAATCGCGTAAACGCGGCCCCACGAGGTGAACGCCAGCAGCGTGTCGTGCGACATGGCGGTGTAAACGCGCTCCACGTAGTCTTCGTCCTTGAGCTTCGCGCCCTTGCGGCCCTTTCCGCCGCGCTTTTGCGCCGCAAAGGCGTCAAGCGACGAGCGCTTCACGTAGCCCTTGGCCGAAAGCGTGATGACGCACGGCTCGTTGGCGATGATCTTCGTCATGTCGATCTCGCCGGACGCCATCTCGATCGAGGTGCGGCGCCCGTCGCCGTATTTGGCGATCATTTCGTCGCATTCGGCGACGATGATCTTGCCGATTTCGGTCTCCTTGTCGGCGAGGATCGCCTCGTAGCGGGCGATGTTCGCGAGGACTTCCCTGTATTCCTCCTCGATCTTGTCGCGCGAAAGGCCGGTGAGCTGCTTGAGGCGCATTTCGAGGATGGCCGAGGACTGCACGTCGTCGAGGCCGAACCGTTCAAGCATGCGCGCCTTCGCCTCCGCATCGTCGCGCGAAGAGCGGATGATGGCGACGATTTCGTCGATGTTGTCGATGGCGACCCGGAAGCCTTCGAGCAGGTGGGCGCGCTCCTTCGCCTTGGCGAGGAGGAACTTGGTGCGGCGCTCCACCACCTCGCGGCGGTGCTCGACGAAGCAGCGCAGAAACTGCTTGAGGTTCATCACCTTCGGGCGGCCGCGGTCCAGCGCGAGCATGTTCGCGCCGAAGTTGCTCTGCAGCTGCGTGTTCTTGAAAAGGAGATTGAGGACGACCTGCGGCACGGCGTCGGCCTTGAGGTCGATCTCGATGCGGACCTTGTCCTTCGAGAGGT
>JAFSUV010000047.1 GCA_017450425.1 Kiritimatiellia bacterium | reverse complement strand
CTCGCCGGCCGCCGCGGCGCCATCGTGGCGCTCGACGCCGGGAACGGCGACGTGATCGCGCTCGCGTCCGCCCCGCGCTACGACCTTTCGGCGTTCGTCCCGACGTTGCGGGGCGACACCTGGAAGGCGCTCGTCGAAGACCCGGCCCGGCCGCTCCTCAACCGCGCATTGCAGGGGGTTTACGCGCCGGGGAGCGTCGTCAAGCCCCTTGTCGCGCTGTCGGCGCTCGCCTCCGGCGCGATTTCGCCCGGGACGGAGTTTCCCTGCGACGGTGTTTTCGACCGCAGCGGCATCCGCATACGCTGCTCCCACCGCTACGGGCACGGCAAACCGGCGCTCGGACTCGTGGAGGCGATTGCGTATTCGTGCAATCCGTACTTCATCGAAACCGGCCTTCTCTGCGGCTGGGAGAAGGAAGGTGGAGGTTTGAGGGACGCTTTTGAGGCGGTCGGGTTCGGCGCAAAGCCGGATGTCGGCCTCCCGGCTGCGGCGGGGCTCCTGCCGTCGTCGGCCTGGAAGCGCTCGAAGCGCGGCGTGAGGTGGCTCGCGGGCGACACGGCCAATGCGTCGATAGGGCAGGGGTTTTTGTCCGCCACCCCCATGCAGATCGCCCGCCTTGCGCTCGTCCTCGCCAACGACGGCGCGGTCGTCTCTCCGCGTCTCGTGCGCGACGGCGGCGACGGCGTGGCGCGCTCCGGTCGCGTGGTGGAGGACATTCTCGCGTGGTCTCCCGCCCATGTCGCGCTCGTCCGCGAGGGCATGCTCCAGGCGGTGTATTCGCCGCACGGCACGGCGCGGCTGCTCTCCTCCATCCCCGGCGTACGCATCGCGGCCAAGACCGGGACAGCGGAATACGACGCGAAGGTCGGGCGCGGCGGACTGCGCGAGCGGCGCAAAAACGCCTGGATCGCGGGCTACGCCCCGGCGTTTTCGCCGCGCGTCGCCTTTGCGGTGCTTGTGGAGGACGCGGATACGGGCGGCACGTCCGCAGCCGTCGTGGCGCGCGATTTTCTTACGGCGTTTTTCGGCGTGGCGCCGCAGCCCGGCCCGGACGCCCCGGACGCCCCAGACTTTCCGGACGCTTCCGCCGCTCCCGACGCGCCATCCGGCGGGGAGGACGCTCAATGACCACACTCGACGCTCCGCGCCGCCGGCCGCTGTGGCTGCGGATCGACTGGCTGATGCTCCTTGCGGCGGCCGGGCTTCTCGCGTACGGCGTTCTCTTCGTGCGCAGCGCCTGCGCCGTGCGCACCGGCGCGGTGCAGTTTCTGTGGCTCAAGATGCTTTCGCGGTGGATCCCGCTCGGCATCGCGGCGCATGTCGCCATTGCGTCGATCGATTGGCGCAGGTGGCTGCCGTGGTCGCTCCTGCCGTGGCTCGCGGCCGTTGCGCTGCTGGCGCTCGTGCTCGTGCCGGGACTTGGCTCGACGAGCAACATGGGAGCCAGACGGTGGCTTTTCGGCGTGTTCCAGCCCGCCGAGGCGGCGAAAATCGCGGTCGTGCCGATGGCGGCGCTCGTTCTCTCGCGCCGCTCGCTCGCCGGAGGGG
>JAFSUV010000046.1 GCA_017450425.1 Kiritimatiellia bacterium | reverse complement strand
TTCGCCGCCATGCTCGCCGCCGCCGGCGCGCCGGAGAGCGGCGAAGCGGCGGCGCAAGGAGCGGCGCTGCTCGTGATGCACGAAAACGCGCTTGAGACGCGCATGGTGAAGCCGAGGTTCGATGCCGACTGGCGCGCGATGCCGGCCGCCGCCGCGCTCGTGCCCGGCGCTGTGGTGCTGGATACAATGGACGGCTTCCCGGCGGCCGGGGCGGGGATCAAGGCCGGCGACGCGATACGCGAAATCGGCGGCCAGCCGGTCGCCGACGCCGAAAGCGCGGTGCGCATCATCGGGGAGAGCGGCGGCGAACCGGTCGAGATCGCGCTCGAGCGGTGGAACGGCGGCGAAAAAAGCGAAACGATCCGCGTCACGCTTACGCCGGCGATGCACGATGCCGGCGACGGGCGGGGCGTCCGCCCCGTCATCGGCGCGAATCTCGGCGGTCTTTCGCCCGGGGATATCGAAAAAATCGAGCCTCTTCTGGCTTTCGGCATCATGCCCGCGCCGGTGCAGTCGTACGTGCCGCCATGGTCGCGCTACCACGCGCCGGCCGACCAGCTTCGCGGGGACTTGGCCGCCATCTGGCGCATTTTCGGCCCCATTTTCGGCAACCGCCACAAGGGCGAACTCGGCCGTATCGCGACTTCGCTTGGCGGCCCGGTCATAATCCTGTCGTCGCTCTGGTCGTGGCTGCTCGCGAGTTTCGCCGCAGCGATGGGTTTCATGCGTTTTCTGAACGTCAACCTCGCCATCGTCAATCTGCTGCCGGTTCCGGTTCTGGACGGCGGGCACGTGGTTTTCGCGCTCTGGCGCGGAATTACCGGCCACGAAATACCGCCGAAGATACTCAACGCCATCGTCAACGCCTTCGGCGTCGCCATAATAGCCCTTTTCGTGCTGCTCTCGGGATGCGACGCGATGCGGCTCTACCTGAGGTTCGGGGCGTGAACGGACACCGTCGCGCCACCCTGCCGGTGAAAGTCGGCGCACTGACGATCGGCGGCGGTGCGCCGGTTTCCGTGCAGACCATGGCCAAGACGGACACGCGGGACGTCGCCGCGAGCGTCACCCAGGCGCTCGAGAGCTTCAACGCCGGCGCCGCGCTCGTCCGCTTCGCGGTGCCGGATGCCGGCGCCGCGCTGGCGCTTGCGAAAATCAAGGCCGCGCTCGGCCCGATGCGGCCGGTCGTGGCCGACATCCACTTCGACCACCGCCTTGCGCTCAGTTGCATAGAGGGCGGCGTTGACGCGCTGCGCCTGAATCCCGGCAACATCGGCTCGGACGCCGCAGTCCGGGAAGTGGCGGCGGCGGCGTCCGACCGCGGCGTGCCGATACGGATCGGCGTGAACGCCGGTTCCCTCGACCGCGACATCGCCGCCCGGCACGGCGGAGCGACCGCCATGGCGCTCGCCGAAAGCGCGCTTCGCGAAATCGGGATACTGGAAAAATGCGGGTTTTCCGCGATCGTGGTTTCCGTGAAGGCTTCGGATTTGCAGCGCACGGTCGAAGCGTACCGGCTTGTTTCCGACAAGTCGCCGTACCCGCTCCACGTGGGGCTCACGGAGGCCGGATCGCAGCGCCGCGGCACCGTGCACTCCGCTGCGGCGATCGGACTGCTGCTCGCCGAAGGCATCGGCGACACGATCCGCGTGTCGCTCACGGCCGATCCGGTCGAAGAAACGAAAGTCGGCCTCGAAATCCTGCGCGCATTCGGTCTGTGCGAAAACGGAGCGTCCGTGACGAGCTGCCCGGGATGCGGCCGGACGCAATGCGACCTGCCCAGGGCGGTTGCAAGGGTCGAGAGCGCGCTCGAAACCCTTTACCGCGCCCGCCCGGACCTGCCCCGCCCCAAAGTCGCGGTCATGGGCTGCACCGTAAACGGCCCCGGCGAAGCGCGCGAAGCGGACATTGCGCTTGTCGGCGGAAAGGACGGATTTCTCGCGTTCGAGCGCGGCGTGCCTTCCGGCAAAATGCCGGAAGACGGCATAGAGGCGTGGATAGGCGAAGCGGTCAACCGGGCCGCGAAAGGAGATGTCACGAAATGAGCACTGGAAAAACGAGCGAAAGCACCGGAGAAGGCAAATCCGGAAAAAAACTTCTGACGCATTTCGACCCCTCGGCGCTCAACCCCAGACAATGGCCCGGCGAGCGCGTGGCCAGGACGTTGCGGCTGCTGCACTTCGCGGATGACTTCATCGGCCTCGTGTGCGCCTACGCCATTGCGTACCTCCTGCGCTTCGGCAGCGACCCGGAGCCGCTGCGGATTCTGTTCGGCATGACGCCCTCCGGCGACACCACGTCGCAATACGCGGCCTTCTACGGCCTCGGCGCAGGGTGGTACATCTTCGCCATCGGCACGGCCCTCGTGGTGCTCTACTCGCTCTTCGGCCTTTACGACGGCCACATGCGCCTCGCCCGGACTCCGCTCCTGTGGGGGCTGCTGCTGTCCAACTCGATCGTGCTCGTGGCGCTGGCGGTGTACCTGTACTTCGGGCGCAACCTGTGGCACATGCGCGGTTTCCTGCCGCTGGTGCTGATGCTCAACATCCCGTGCACGTGGCTCGCAAGGCGCATCACGAACGCACTCGTAAAGCGCATCCGGCTCGGCAACCGCCTTCTCTACAGGTCCGTGCTCGTGGGCGAAGGAAAGGAAGCGGAGAAAATATTGGAGCGCTCCCGCAAGCGCCGCCTCAAAGGGCACCGCATAATCGAATGCATCGCGACTCCGAAAACGGTCGAAGACGCGGCTGCGGCGCTGGAGCGCGCCTTCCGGCGCAATCCCCGCATCTCCACCGTGTTCGTGGTAAAGCCCACGATAAAAAGGGAGATCTGCGTCGCGCTTCTCAACACCGCCCGCCACGCAAACCGGGCGTGCGTCGTGTACTCGCCGCAATTTCTGCGCTTCCACAACCCGTTCGAGTACGGAGATGTCGTTTTCGGCGTCCCGCTCGTCCACTACGCCGCGCCCGGCGGCGCCTTCATGCCGTCGCGCTTCCGCAACGCCGTCTCGCGCGCGCTCGCATGCGCGGTGCTCGCGCTCGCAAGCCCGGTGATGCTCGCCATCGCGCTGGCGATACGGCTCGAGACGCCCGGCCCGGCGCTCTTCGTGCAGGAGCGCTACGGCATGGGCGGGCGCAAATTCCGGATGTTCAAATTCCGCACCATGGTCGTCGATGCCGAGGCGCGGCTCGCGAGCCTCAAGACGGCAAACGAAACGGACGGGGCGCTGTTCAAAATTCGCGACGACCCGCGCCTCACCCGACTCGGCCGCATCCTGCGCAAACTGAGCCTCGACGAGCTGCCGCAGCTGATCAACATCGCCCGCGGCGAAATGCGGTTCGTCGGACCGCGCCCGTTGCCGTGCGCCGACATGGAGCCGTACATGGAGCGCTGGCAGGGTTCGCGCCAGAGCGTGCCCGCCGGCCTTACGTGCATCTGGCAGTGCGCGGGCCGCAGCGACATCGGCTTCGACGCCATGGCGAGCCTCGACATCTGGTACGCCCTCAACCGCTCCTGGCTGCTCGACTTCAGGATCGTCGTGCGCACCGCCTGGAGCGTCATTTTCGGCAGCGGAGCCTACTAAAGGGTCCTGGAAAAGCCGCCGCGCCATTTTTCCCTTGCCAAAATCCCGTTTTTTTGATTCAATCGCACACCGAAAGCGCAATGCCGCCGTACGGCGGCCGACGAAACGATGACTCCCATTTTCCACCGTGTCCTGCTGAAGCTCAGCGGCGAAGTCCTGCTGAGCAAGTCTTCCGGCCAATGCATTGATCCGGACATTGTTTCGCGCATGGCGGCCAAGGTTCGCGCCGTGAAGGATCTCGGCGTGGATGTCGCCATCGTTCTCGGCGGCGGCAACATTTTCCGCGGCGCCACGGGCGAAGCGCTGGGCATCGACCGCTGCGCCGGCGACTACATGGGCATGCTGGCCACCGTCATCAACGCGCTGGCGCTCCAGAACGCCGTCGAAAAGGCCGGCATGCCGGCCAGGGTGATGACGGCGTTTCCGTGCCAGGGTGTCGCGGAGCCGTTCATCCACCGCCGTGCGCTGCGCCACCTCGAAAAGGGCCGCGTGGTGCTGTTCGCGGCCGGCACCGGCAACCCGCTGTTTTCGACGGACACTTGCGCGGCGCTCCGCGCGCGCGAAATCGGGGCGGACATCCTGGTGAAGGCCACGAAGGTGGATGGCATCTACACGGCCGACCCCCGCAAGGACCCCGCCGCGAAGAAGCTCGACCACCTCACCTACGCGGAGGCGCTCGGGCGCGGTCTGCGCGTGATGGACGCCGCCGCCTTCGCGCTCTGCCAGGAGCACCAGATCCCCATTCAGGTCCTCGACTTTTTCGCCGACGGCGCGATCGAGGGCGCGCTCTGCGGCATGACGGTCGGCACGCGGGTCGATGGCCGCGAGCCGCCCCCCGTTTTCGGGTAAATCAAGATTTCCAAACTTCAACAAAAACAACGCGTACAACGCTTGACAAAAACAGGAGTCCGACATGGCACACCCGCTACTCGATTCGACAAAGGACAAGATGGACGGCGCTTTCCGCGCCCTTGAGCAACAGCTCGACGGCGTCCGCACCGGCAAGGCTTCCCCGGCTTTGGTGGAAAACATCACGGCGCTCTACTACGGCGCGCCCACGCGCATCCGCGAGCTCGGCAACATCGCCACCCCGGAGCCGCGCCTCATCACGATTACGCCGTACGATCCTTCTGCGATAAACGAGATCTGCAAGGCCATCCTCGGCGCCAACATCGGCGTCACCCCGGTTTCCGACGGGCGCAAGGTCCGCGTGCCGATCCCGGAATTGTCGGAGGAGCGCCGCAAGGAGCTCGCGAAGGTGACGAGCCGCATGGCCGAAGAGGCTCGCGTGGCAGTCCGCAACGTGCGGCGCGACGCCAACGACCAGGCCAAGAAACTCCAGAAGGACGCGCAGCTCACGGAGGACGAGCGCGACCGCCTGCTTGACGACATCCATAAGGCGACCGACGCTACGATCGGCAAGATCGACGCCGCCGCCAAGGCCAAGGAAGCCGAGGTCATGTCCGTCTAAAACCCCTCCGGAGGTTTCGCA
>JAFSUV010000045.1 GCA_017450425.1 Kiritimatiellia bacterium | reverse complement strand
GACAAGGACAACACCACGATCGTCGATGGCGCCGGCAAGAAGGCCGCCATCGCGGCGCGCGTCGCCGAGATCAAGGTCCAGATCGACAACACCACGTCCGACTACGACAAGGAGAAGCTCCAGGAGCGCCTCGCGAAGCTCGCCGGCGGCGTTGCGGTGATCCACGTCGGCGCCGCGACCGAGGTCGAGATGAAGGAGAAGAAGGATCGCATCGACGACGCCCTCCACGCCACCCGCGCGGCGGTCGAGGAAGGCATCGTTCCGGGCGGCGGCGTCGCGCTCCTGCGCACCCGCAAGGCCTTGAAGGACGCCATCTCCGCCGCCACCGGCGACGAGAAGGTCGGCATGCAGATCGTGTACAACGTCGCCGAGGCGCCCCTTCGCCAGATCGTCGAGAACGCCGGCCGCCAGGAGGCCGCGCTCGTCGTCGCGAAGGTCGAGGACGCCAAGGGCTCGCAGGGCTACGACGCCCGCAGGGACGAGTACGTCGATATGCTCACCTCCGGCATCGTCGATCCCGCCAAGGTCACGCGCCTCGCGCTCCAGAACGCCGCCTCCGTGGCGGGTCTGCTGCTCACGACCGAGTGCATGATCACCGACCTCCCCGAGAAGAAGGAGTGCGGTTGCGGCCACGGCGGCGCCGGGGCCGGCGGCATGGGCGGCGACATGATGTAATCGCCATCGCTCCGCGCCCCGTGCGGGCGCGGAGCCTTTTTACGAGTTCAGCTCCTACTAAGAGTCCAGCTCCTACTAAGAGTCCAGCTCCAAGCGGCTTTCCGCCTCCGGCGGAAGGCCGCTTTCCTCTTCCGCCAGGCCGAGCGAGTCGAGGATGCGCTCCGCCGGCGTCGCCGCCCCCTTTGAAGCGTTGCAGGCGCGGCAACACGGCACGACGTTGCCTTTTCGCGAAAAGCCGCCGCGCGAAACGGGCACGATATGGTCCATGGTGAGCTCCTCCGGCGGGAACCTGCCGCCGCAGTAGTGGCAAATTCCCTTTTGCAAAACGCCCTTCCACCACGCGCTTGCGCGCAGCGCCCGCGCGGCGTCGCGCTCGCGGCGCACGTGGGCATCGTCCTTTTGGATGTCCACCCACGATCCGCCGCCGAAGTTTCTGGCCATCGCCTTTGCCGAAATCTAACCCGCGCGAAAGGCGCCGCGCAGCGCCGCTATGCCGAAAGCGATGAAAAGCGCGCCGGACGCCGCGCTTATCCAGCGCGGATTCACGCGCGCGGCAATCCACCCGCCGCACAGCGCGGCGATGGCCGAAGTGGCGCACAGCGCCGAGGCCGAGCCGAGAAACACCGCCAGGCGCGGATGCGAGGCGCCGCCGCCCGGGCAGGACGAAAGCGCCAGGGTGGAGAGTTGCGTCTTGTCGCCCATCTCAGCCAGAAAGACAAGCCCGAAAGTGCGTAGGAAAAGCGGCAGCATGGTTTTTCAGGCGGATATGCCCTTGAATCCCGGATTTTCCGCAGGACTCCGGCGGAAGGGAGGAAAGTTGGCGGAGGGGGGGGGATTCGAACCCCCGTTACCTTGCGGTAAACATGATTTCCAGTCATGCACGATCGGCCACTCTGTCACCCCTCCGCGAAGAAAGGCTCCGGCCTTGTGCCAAAAGCGCGGCTAACGATAGCAAATGTTTTTTTTTCTTGCAAGCGGGATTTTTTTTGCATGGAGTTTGGTAATATCGGAACCGAAGTTTTTTCAACGCCTGTTTTGCCATGAAGACCGCATTTTCCTTGCCTTTCCTCGCCGCCGGCGCCGCCGTCGCGCTCGTTGCCGGTTGTGTTTCCGCCCCCCAGCCCCAAGCTTCTTCCCGCAGGACCCTTTTCGGCGATTCGTCCGGCTCTTCCGGCGCAAGCGAGCCTTATGCGCGAAAAGCCGTTGTTCACACCGCATCGTCGCACAGGGGCGCCGCGGCGTCGGCGCATGAGTCCGAGATCCGCCCCGTGCGGATCGACGAGCGTCCGCTCGACCTAAACGACGTAGGGCCGGCGGGGCGCGTCCAGCGCAAGGCTTCGCTTGTCCAGAGCGCGCCGGCTGCCGCCAGCGCGCCGCCTCCGGCGCGTACGACCGCCGTGCCGCCCCGTCGCGTTGCTCCTGCCGCCACTTCGGGCGGCGCGTATCGCGTTTACACGGTGCAGTCCGGCGACACGGCGCTCGGCATTGCGATCGCCAACTCGATGACGCTCGACCAGCTCAAGGCGCTCAACCCCGAGATCGCCAGCGCGCCGGATCGTTTGCGCATAGGGCAGGGCGTCAAGGTCTATTCGGCTGGCGGCGGACAGCGCAGCACCGTGCTTGCGCGCGGGCAAAACGCATCCGGCGCGGCCTCCGCGAAACCGGCGAAGGTCACGACCGCCGCCTCTACCGCGAAAACACCATCTTCGACCGCGCGCAAGAGCGCGGACGCAGCGTCTTCCGGCACCGCGAAGAAAACTGCCGTCGCCCCCGCTCCGGCGCGGGATGTCGAGGCGCCGCCCAAGCCCGCTTCCGATGTCAAGGTGGCGGACACCGACGCGACGATCGAGGACGTCTTCTCGACCGGTCTCGCCGGCGCCAAGGACAAGGCGCGCGAGAAGCGCGAAGAGGCCGAAAAGGCGGCCCGCGACGCGGCTGCGGCGGAGAAGGCGCGTCTTGAGGCCGCGCAGAAGGCCGCCGAGGAGCAGCTCAGGAAGGCCGAGGAGGCGAAGCGCCAGGCCGAGCAAAACGCGGCCAAAGCCGCCGGAGACACGGCCGCTGCGGCCGCGACGGCTGTGTCCTCGACTGCGGCCCGCGACGGCGAATACGTCGTGCAGCAGGGCGACGACATTTTCTCCATCGCGCTCAAGTTCGACGTCATGCCGCTCGCGCTGCGCAAGGCGAACGGTTCGGATTTGTCCGATCTCAAGGCCGGACAGGTGCTGAAAATCCCGCCGAAGGACTAGCGCGGCGATGCGCTGGGCAAGTGCGCTGATTCTCTTCGGGACGATTCTCCTCATGAGCTTCGGGCTCGTGATGATGGCGAGCGTCGCGGACGTGCCCGGCAGGGTGCTGCACCACGACGCTTCGCACTTCCTGCGCTCACAGGCGTTTTTCGACGTCATTGCCGTCGTCGGCTGCGCCGTGATCACCTGCTTGAGGCCGACGTTCTGGTTTCGCCGGCGGACCGTGATCGCGCTCTCTCTCGTCGTAGTCGCCTCGCTCGTCGTGGTGCACGTCCCCGGCCTTGGCCGCACGGTCAACGGGTCGGCGCGCTGGATCCGCCTGCCGGGGCTTTCGCTGCAGCCGTCGGAGTTCGTCAAGATCGCCACCATCGTGCTGCTCGCCTGGTGGCTGGGCGGCGACGAAGCCCGCGCCGCGACTTTCAAGGGCGGGGCGCTCCTGCCTTGCGCCGCCCTGGGGGCCGTCATGGGCGGCTTCCTTTTGCAGCCGGATTTGGGCTCCTGCATCATGCTTGGCGCGGTCGCCTTCGCCATGCTTTTCGCGGCCGGGGTGAAACTGAAGCACCTGGCGCCGCTCTGCGCCGTGGCGGTCGTGGCGCTCGGCGTGTTTCTCCTCCACGACGCCGAGCGCATGAGCCGCATTACATCGGTGCTGTTCCGCGATGGCGACAAGGACAAGGTCGTGGCGATTTCGGAGGACGGCGACGGCTACCAGCTGCGCATGGGGCTCTCGGCGTTCGCGGCCGGCGGCGCGACGGGCGTGGGCCTCGGCAAAAGTCTCTTCAAGGAGCGGTACCTGCCGGAAAACCACACGGACTTCATCTTCGCGATGGTCGGCGAGGAGCTCGGCCTTGCGGCGACGTTGCCGTGCCTGCTGCTGTATGCCGCGCTCGCCGCGGCGGGGTTCGCGATCGCGTACGGAGCGCCGAATCCGCAGCAGCGGCTCCTCGCGCTGGGGATGACGCTCCAGATCTGCCTTTCGGCTGCGGTAAACGTAGGCGTCGTGACCGGCGGGCTGCCGACGAAAGGTCTGGCGCTGCCGTTCCTCAGCTACGGCGGCTCCAGCCTCGTCAGCTCAGTCGGGGCCGCCGGTTTTCTCATGGGCATCGGGTGGCGCCCCGGCGCGGGCAGCGCGCGGGTTCGCGCCGTCCGCTCCCGCAGGCGCGGCGTGACGGACATTTGGCTCGGATGAACGACGTGGAAAAAGCCACAATCCGGATCCTCGGATCCGGCACATCGACCGGGGTGCCGATAATCGGGTGCCGCTGCCCGGTCTGCACTTCGGCCGACCCGCGCGACAGGCGCCTCCGGTTCGGGCTTCACATTTCGGCGCGCGGCTACGGCCTCGAAATCGACGTTTCGCCGGACTTCCGCGAACAGGCCCTGGCCAACGCCATCGAGCGCGTCGATGCCGTGGTGGTGTCGCATTGCCACGCCGATCACGTGCTCGGCATGGACGACCTCAGGCGCTACAACACGCTGCAGCAGGGGTCTATCGACGTCTGGGGCCGCCCGCCCGTGCTGAAGGACACGGCCCGCATTTTCGGCTACATTTTCGATCCTCCGCGCGAAGTGGAGGAGTGGCACCTCTACCGCCCCAAACTCGTCCCGCGCGCGCTGCCGGAGTTTCCGGAAGCGACGCCGCTCGGACCGTTCTCCGTCCGCATCGCGCCGGTGCCGCACGGCCCGGCGGAAGCAAGCGCCATCGAGGTGTCGTTCGAGGGGCGGCGCCTCGTCGTCGCTTCCGATTGCTCTGCCGTGACGCCCACGCTCGCCGAGATGCTGCACGGCGCGGACGTCGCGATTATCGACGGCCTCCGCGACCGCCCCCACACCGCGCACCTTACACTGGCGGCGGCCACGGAAGCGCTCGAAAAGGCGCATTGCCGCCGGGGGTTCATCATCCACATCGGCCACGAAATCTCGCATGCCGCCCTCGAAGCGCGGCTTCCAGCGGGCATAAGCCCGGCGTACGACGGCGAGGTGATCGAGCTGTGACGCACGGCGGCGCGGAAAACACCGGCGGCGGCGCACCGCGGCCGCCGCTCCTTGAGGTGGAGCGCGTGACGGTGCGCTACGCCGCCTCCGCGCGTCCTGCGGCCTGCGATGTGTCGCTAAGCCTCGGCGAAGGCGAGTGCCTTGGCCTCGTCGGGGCGAGCGGGTGCGGCAAGAGCACCATCGCCCGCGCCATTGTCGGCCTTGAAAAAATCGAATCCGGCCGCATTTTGTGGCAAGGCCGCGACATGGCCGCCATGACGAAAACCGGGCGGCGCGAAGCGCTGCGCCAGATTCAGCTCGTGTTCCAGGACTCTTCCGGCGCGCTCGACCCGCGCATGAGGGCCGGTGCCGCGATAGCCGAGGCGCTGGCGATACACCGCGCGGAGGCCTTCCCGACGCGCGCCGCCCGCGCCGCCCGCGTGCGCGCGCTTATGGAGGAGGTGGAGCTTGATCCGTCGCTCGCCGTGTGCTTCCCGCACGAGCTCTCCGGCGGCCAGCGGCAGCGCGTCGCCATCGCGAGGGCGCTTGCGTGCGAACCCCGGATCCTGCTCGCCGACGAGCCGGTCTCCGCGCTCGACGTGGCGGTCCAGGCGCAGCTCCTGCGCTCTCTCGACGCCCTTTTGCGCCGCACCGGGCTGTCGATGCTCTTCGTGTCGCACGACCTCGCCGTCGTGCGCTGCCTTTGCCCCCGCGTAGCCGTCATGAACGAGGGTCGCATCGTGGAGAGCGGCCCGGCGGCGGAAATTTTCGACTCCCCGAAGTGCGACTTCACGCGGAAATTGCTCGAAGCCGTTCCTTCGATGAAGACTTTCGGCTGAAGCCGCTCGAAAAACACGGGCGGCGCGAGCGGAAATTTGCGCGGCCTCGTGTATAATCGCATGCGTCGTCTGCAAACGCGACACGTGCGGCGGACGGCGCAAAACATGGGCGAAGAGGCGAAAACGACAGCGGAAGCGACTTCTTTCGAGAGCGAGAAACTCGCCCTCGAAAGGGAGAAACTCGCCCTCGAAAGGGAGCGCCTCGAAGCCCAGTCGGCGCGGATCGAGGAGCTGGAGGCGCAGCTCGACGCCGTGCATCGCAGGTCGTTTTCCGTAGAGCCTGCGGTCGCGGCGGTCGCGGCGGCGGTCGTTGTCGCCATCGGCGGCATCGTCGGCGCCGCCATCGGGTTCGACATCGGCAAAAAACACGCTTCGGTTCCGCGCAAGGTTCTGCTGAGCCGCTCTTTCATCTCCGCCATGCGGAGTGTCAGCGGAGTGCGCCTCTCCGCATTCGACCAGGAGGTCCACCCTGCTCCGTGGATGCCGCAGAAGAGGACGGATTTCCCCGAAGAGCTGGTGCTCGTCCGCTAGGGCTCTCCGTGGTGAAGCCGTCCGCGTACTCCCTGTCCGACGCTGAACTTGCCGCGTTTTTCCGCGATGCCGGGCAGCCCGCGTTCCGCGCGCGGCAGGTTTCGGAAGCGCTTTGGAGCGGCCGCGCCGAGTCGTGGGGCGTCGTGCAGACCCTCCCCGCCTCTCTCAGGGAAAAACTCGCGGAGCGCTTCGGGGCGCTGGGCGACACCGCTGCCGTCGTCGGCGAAACGGGCGACAAATCTTCCGGCACCCGCAAACTGCTGCTGAAGCTCTCCGACGGCGCGCTCGTGGAAACCGTGCTCATACCGGCGCGCGACCGGTGGACCGTGTGCGTGTCCAGCCAGGTCGGGTGCGCCTGCGGCTGCGCATTCTGCGCGAGCGGCCTTTCGGGGTGCGAGCGCAATCTGGCCTCCGGCGAAATCGCCGCACAGGCCGTGCGCGCCGCCCTCGAAATCGGCCGCCGGCCGGACAACGTGGTGTTCATGGGGTCCGGCGAACCGTTCTTCAACTACGACAACGTCCTTGCGGCGGCGCGGCGCATGAACGCGCCGCCGCCGTTCGGGCTCGGCATCGGCGCCCGCAGGATTACCGTCTCCACGTGCGGCGTGGTGCCCGGCATAAAGCGCTTTTCCGCCGAGGGACTGCAGCTGGAGCTCAGCGTCTCGCTCCACGCGCCGACCGACGCCCTGCGCAGCCGCCTCATGCCCGTCAACGACAAGTGGCATGTCGCGGAACTCATCGAAGCGTGCCGCGCCCACACCGCCGAAACCGGAAGGATCGTCACCTTCGAGTACACGCGCGTCGAGGGCGTCAACGACTCTCCGGCGCAGTCGGCCGCTCTGCTGGCGCTCCTGCGCGGGTTCCCCTGCCGGGTGAACCTGATAGCGCTCAATCCGGTGCCGGAATTTCCCGGCCGGGCGCCGTCGCCCGGGGTTTGCGAAACGTTCCGCCGCGCGCTCGAAAGAGGCGGCGTGAACGCCACGATGCGCCTCAGCAAAGGCCGCGCGGACGAAGCCGCGTGCGGCCAGTTGCGCCGCCGCTACCTCGAAGGCGCGGGAAAAGGCGGCGTTTAGGCGACAAGTCCGGCCACGGCCGAGCCCACGAGCGGCGCGTCCTCCACGCAGACGGTGTCGAAGAAGACGCCGCGCGGCGCGAGGATGTCGCGCAGCCCCTCTTCGACCCGGCTTTTGAACATCGCCGAGCGCGTCTTGTAGTACGTCGAGCCGTCGATCGTCACGCACACGGGGTGCAGCGGGTCGCGCCCTTCGCCCGTCCTCAAAACCGCGCTGGAGATGTTTACGGCGGTGAGGGCCGCCGCCCTGCGGAAGAGCGGCTCGCCGAGCGCCATCGCGGTGCGGAGGTCTTCGTCGGCCAGCCGGAGCGCCGCGAGGGCGTTGTCGGCGGCGAAAGGATTGGCCGTGAAATCGTCGAACTCCTTGGTGGACAGCGTTTCCATGGCGGCGAAACGCGCCGCCGCTGCGGGCGAAAAGAGGCCTTCCGCCGCGGCCGTCTTGAGCACTTCAAGCCCGACGCTGCCCATGTAGGCGCCGGAAATCATCTTCTCGAAGAGTCCTTCGTCGGGGTTTTTGAGCTTCGCCACCGCAGCGCGGTCGAAGTCCGAGCGCGGCGCCGAGGCGAAGCCGCCGCTCTCGACATTGATGATCGTCGAGCCCGCCGGAGCGAGGCCGGAGGCTTTTCCGACGCGCTCGTTTCTCTCGATGTACGCGATGTTCGTGCCGGTGCCGAGGATGAAGCCGACGTACGACGAGTATCTGCGCGCCAAACCGGCGGTTTTCCCGGCAAGCAGCGTCGCCGTCGTGTCGTTGAGCACCTTCACCGCGAGGCTGCACCCCGTCTTCGCCGCAAGCGCCGCCGCAACGCCGCTCCCGACCTTGCGCCCGACCACTTCCGGAGCGTCGATTTGCTTGCTCCAGCGCAGCAGCTTTCCGTCGAGGTCGGGGAAGATTTCCGTCGGATACGAGAAGCAGAACCCCACGCTCTGCGCCTTGCGGCAGACCGGCACGAGGAAGTCGGCGAAGGCGTCGAAGAAATCGCGGGCCGACACCGCGCAGCCTTCCGTGCCGGGCATCTTGTACTTCCGGAAGTCTTCGATGCGCGCTTTGCCGCTTTTGTCGAACCACACCGCGGCGACCCTGAGGTTCGTGCCGCCGGCGTCGAGCACGATCACCGGCCGCTCCACCGGGACTTCGCGCGAAGGGTCGATAAACGACGGCAGCATCGCGAGGGACGAAGGCCGCGCGGCCAGCCCGGCGTCCATCTGGCGGTCGAACTCCGCGAGGAGCGCGTCGGCGTCGGGCGTTTCGGAAAACCCGTGCTTCGCGAAAAAACTGGAGATGCGTTTGTCCATGGCGTTTTGTTCCCAAACTGGCGCCTTCCGGCGCCGTGCGTTGTTTCCCGGCCTTTCCGCGCTACAGGTACGGGCGCGGGTCCGCAATCCTGCCTTCGATGGCGGAAGCGGCCGCCGTGTAGGGCGACGCGAGGTATATCGGCGCCGTCTTGCTGCCCATGCGCCCGATGAAGTTGCGGTTCGTCGTGGAGATGACGACTTCGTCCGCCTTCGTGCGCCCGAACGTATCGACCGGGCCGCCGAGGCACGCCGCGCAGCCCGGCGCGGCGACCGGTATGCACCCGGCTTCGGCGAAGATTCGCTCCCACGTCTTGCCGCCGATTTCGCGGGTGCGGATCGTTTCGGCGACTTCGGCCGTCGCCGGCACGAGGAACGTGTCGATGGCGACCTTGCGGCCGTTCAGCACGCGCGCCGCCATGCCGAAGTCTTCGATCTTGCCGCCGGTGCAGGAGCCGATGTAGGCGCGGTCGAGCTTCACGTCGCCGCAATCGGCCGCAGGTGCGTAGCGATCCGGGCAGTGGGGCTTTGCGACGCACGGCACGAGCTCGCCGAGGTCGTAGGCGTACTCGCCCTTTACCGGGGCGTCAGGATCGCCGAAAAGCGGCTCGAACGGCTTGTCCGTGCGCGCGCGGACATATTCGAGGGCCGCTTCGTCCGGCTCGAAAATGCCGTTTTTCGCCCCCGCTTCCACCGCCATGTTGCAGATGGTCATGCGGTCTTCGATCGAAAGCGAGGCGCAGCCCGGCCCCGTGAACTCGAGCGCGCAGTACGTGGCGCCGCCGGTGCCGAGATCGCCGATGATGCGCAGTATGACGTCCTTGCCGGAGATGTAGTCGGGCTTTTTGCCCTTGAGGACGATGCGGATCGTTTCCGGAACCTTCACGAGCATCTTTCCCGTGCCCATCACAAACCCGGCGTCCGTGTTGCCGATGCCGGTCGAAAACGCTCCGAGCGCGCCGTGGGTGCAGGTGTGCGAGTCCGTTCCCACGATCGTTTCGCCGGGGCGGACGTGCCCCAGCTCCGGCAGCGCCACGTGGCACACGCCGCGGTAGCGGTTCGTCCACGGCGGGTAGAAGTACGGCAGATCCTGCTCCTTCGCGAAGTCGATCAGCGTGGCCACGTTGCGGTGCGCCTTGTC
Source organism: Kiritimatiellia bacterium (assembly GCA_017450425.1). GTDB lineage: Bacteria > Verrucomicrobiota > Kiritimatiellia > RFP12 > UBA3636 > UBA3636. Next base: position 3,541 of record JAFSUV010000045.1, on the reverse strand, counting down.
GTCCCGCGTGTGAATGTAGTGGTCGGGAATGATGACGACGCCCTCGCGGTCGAAGACCTTCGCGTCTTCGCCGAATTCGCGCTTGAAAACGCCGATCGTGCCCGGCCCGCACACGTCGTGGGTCAGAAGGACGTTGATTTTCGCCCAGATGTTTTCGCCTGGCACGACTGTGGGCTTGCCCGCCGCGCGGGCGAGGATTTTTTCGGTGAGGGTCTGTTTCATTTCCGGCCGCGCGCCGCTTGTTGTGCGCGAAAACCGCGCCGGCGCGTTTGGGCCGGAAGTCTATCACAAATCGCTCGCGACATGGCACTTCGGCAGCAGCATGAACTTTTCAGTCCATATCCTGCAGTCCGGGAACAGCCCGGCGAACTCCCCGCGCGTGAGAAGCCGGGTGGAACGGCAGAACTCGACCGCCTCCTTCCAGTCGCGGTGGCGCGGCATCACGCCGAGCCGGAACCGCCAGTTGAAGAACGCCCGGACCTTCAAAGGCAGCCACGCGAAAAACGGAAGCCTGAAATGCGCTTCGAGCGGAAACTCCTTGGCCGGAGTCTGAACCCAGAGTTTGTCGCCGAGTCTGCGCATCGCGGCGGCAAATGCGCGCTGCGCCCCGGCGTCCCCGACGTGCTCGATCACGGAGGAGCAGTGCACGAGGCCGTACCGCGCGGCCATCCCTTCGCACGGCCCGTCGATGATGTTTCCGGCAAGGAAGCGCACTTCGACGCCGCAAATGGAGCGGCTCGTCCCGGCCAGTTTTCCGACTTGGACCGGCAGGTTCACTACGTCGATCCGCCCGACCGCCCCGGACGGCAGTTCGCCTGCCCATTTTTCCCAGTACGCGAGCGTCCCGCCGACATCGAGAACCGCAATGCCCCGCGCCCCGGATTTTGAAAGCGACTCCGAAAGCCTCCGAATCCGCTGGCGTCTCAACGAATTCGAATAGCCTGCGCTGTATTTGTTTATCCAGTCGGTCGGGTTCACTTTGCCGCAGTCCTCCGCATCTGCCGGGACATCATATCACTTGCAGGTTCGTCGTGAGACTTGCAGGTTCGTCATATTCACTTGCAGGTTCGTCATATTCACTTGCAGGTTCGTCCGGGCGCAATATCCATGCCGCTTCTTGCCCGGCGCCTTTGTCCCGGAACCCTCCGGGACAAGGGCACCCCGCTTTTCCAACAATCCATTGACATCCCAACAATTCCTCCCTCAATTTCCCAACCGTTCCAACCGTGTTTTCACATCCATTCCAACCGTGTTTTCACATCCATTCCAACCGTGTTTTTCACATCCCGTTTCACCCGTATTTTCACAACCATTTCAGCTGCGGCTTATTGTGCCGGACATGATATTGTCAACATTGAAACAATCTGAAGGCGGCGGCGCCGACATTGAAATTTCAATGGCCCGAAGGGTTTTCATTTGTGTTCAATGTCTTAACATAATCCCTGTCCGGCACAGTAAATATCGCGGACGCGCCGTGGGCGCGTCCCTACCAGCCACTCCCTGGTAGGGGCGTTTCCGCGAAACGCCCGCAAAACACAAACCGCCTGCAGCGCCGCATTCTGGTAGGGGCGTTTCCACGAAACGCCCGCAATACAAAACGTCCTCAATGCCGTTTTCTACGGACGGCTGCGGCGGAGCGAATAGAGCCCGGTCGGGGCGCGGCTTACCATGCACTTCATTTCGAGCGACACGAGAAGCGGGCCGGCCGACATGGCCGAAATGCCCGCTTTTGTAGCGACAAGATCGGCCGGGCCTTCGCCGAGATCGCGCAAAGCGGCCACGAGTTTGCGCTCTTCGGGCGTCATTTGCGGCTCCGGGACGTTTTCGCGATCGGCGAACGCGGTGCGGCGGCCATCGTGCCGCGCCGATTCAGCGGGCGGCGGCGAACCGGCAAACAGCGACAGGGAGGAAATCTCGTCAAGCACGTCTTCGGGCGACTCCACGAGCCGGGCCCCGTTTTTTATGAGCCGGTGGCACCCCTGCGCCGTGGGGTCGGAAACGCGCCCCGGCAGCGCCATCACGGGGCGCCCCTGCTCCAGCGCGTGGTCTGCCGTTATCAGAGTGCCGGAAGAAAGCCCGGCTTCGACACACAGGACGCCGCGCGAAAGGCCGGAAATCAACCGGTTGCGCATGGGGAACGTCTGCTTGTCGGCACCGCGACCGAACGGATACTCGGACACCACGGCGCCGCCGCTTGCCACGATCCGGCGTGCGAGGGACTTGTTTTCCGGCGGATACAGTCTGTCGAGCGCCGACCCCACGATGGCGACGGTTCGCCCCCGCGCAAGGAGCGCCCCCTCGGCGGCTTCGGTATCGATGCCGCGGGCGAGTCCGGAAACGATGCAGCAGCCGGCCGATGCGAGACGGTACGCAAAATTACGCGCCTGTTCGCGGCCGTACGGCGTCGGCCCCCGGGTGCCGACCATCGCCACGCACGAAGCGTGGAGGGCTTCGACGGAGCCGGCCACATACAGCGCGATCGGCGGCGACGGAATCGAATCGAGCGTTTTCGGCCAGTCGTCTTCGTCCGGCGTCATTATCCGCACCGCACACGATTCCGCCTTCGCGATTTCCGCCGCCGGATCGACGGTTTGGAACGCCTCGCGAAACGCGCCCGCGCGGACGCGGCCGATGCCGCCGACGCCGACCATTTCACCTGCGCCGGCACGGAGGAACCCCGCAGCCGATCCGAACGCCTCCACGCCGGCGCGCGCGGTGGTGCCGCCCATGGCCGGCACCATGTTGAGCGCGATGTACGCCTCGTGTTCGGTCATGATGCGCGCCCTCTTTTCGCCTAGCGGGAACGCCCCGACCCGTCGCACGCCCGGCAGGCCGCAAAACCGCGCCCGCCGCACGCGCCGCAACTCGTGAAGCCCGCGTCAGAGGCTTTCCCCCCGCATTCCCGGCACCGCGCCGAAGCGGCTTCGGAAGACCCGAGGAGCGAAGCCTCGATGGTTGAGTCTCCTTCCGCATTGCCGGAGTGCCCCGCAGCGCCGTGGACTGCGGCCTTGCAGCGCACACGCCCCCAGCCCGAGCACTCGGGGCAGCGCACCGTACCGATGCCGGCGCACTTGCGGCACTCGTCTTCACGGTCGTTTGCCGCGCGGCTGGCGGAAGACCCCTTTGCCGCCTTGAGCGCAACCGCGTCGGCCGCATTCCACCACACGCCGAGCGCCTTGCAGCGCCCGTCGGCCTCCGCCAGACGCGAAAACGCAGCCGTGCCAAGGCGCAAGTCCTCGGCGACGGCCTCGCGGTCGCGAACGCGCGCGAGGCGCCCCAGCCCCCGGCAGAAACGGCATTGCGCGGACGCTTGCGGGGACGTTTTCGACACGGCCTCGTCCTCGATCCTGCGCACGCCGGAGTTCGACTTGGCGCGCGACGCCTTTTCCGCCGCGACCGCCACTTTTTTCGCGCCACCGCAGATCGGACACTTTTCGACCCTGGGCGCAGCGAGCCTCGCCATCGCGGCCGCTTTGGCGGCTTGAAGCTTCGCGACGGCATCGGCGGCCAGCGCCCCTGGAAAAAGCCGCGACGCCTTCAG